>SXOX01000229.1 GCA_005776585.1 Pseudomonadota bacterium
GAACGTCGTCGCCTCCGGGCTGGCCAAGAAGTGCGAGGTGCAGGTCGCCTACGCCATCGGCGTCGCGCGGCCCATGTCGGTGCTCATCGACACGTTCGACACTGGCACGCTGCCCGACACGCGCATCGCCGCCATCGTCAACGAGCTGTTCGACTTCCGGCCGCGCCAGATCATCGACACGCTCCAGCTCAAGCGGCCCATCTACCGCAACACCGCGGCCTACGGCCACTTCGGCCGTACCGGCGAGACGTTCACGTGGGAGCAGACCAACCGGGTCGCGGACCTCCAGTCGGCCGCCAAGCGCGGGTAGTGTTTCCGTGCGGGGCCGATGGCCCGCGCGGGGACGACCCCGGAGTCACCTCCGAAATGAGTTGACAAGGCGCGAGGGCTTCTCTTACAACACGGCGCTCTCGACCGGCCGGGTGACGCCTGCGTCGTTCGTCAGCGCGACCAGACCAAGGGATTCGACCAGACCATGCGAACCGTTCACATCTCCTCAGGCGACGTCCAGCGAAAGTGGTTCGTCGTCGATCTCGAAGGCAAGACGCTCGGCCGCGCCGCGGCGCGCATCGCGCTCGTCCTGCGGGGCAAGCACAAGCCCACGTTCACGCCCAACGCCGATACGGGCGACTTCGTCATCGTCGTGAACGCGGACAAGTTCGCCCTCACCGGCAAGAAGCGCGACACGAAGGTCTACCGCCACCACACCGGCTACATGGGCGGCCTCAAGACCGCCTCGGTCAGCGAGACGGCGGTGCGCCACCCCGGTCAGGCGCTCACGCTCGCGATCGCCGGCATGCTGCCCAAGAACACGCTCGGCAAGAACATGATCAAGAAGCTCAAGGTCTACGCGACGCCGGAGCACCCGCACGCCGCGCAGCAGCCTGAGACGCTCGATCTCGACAAGGTTTGATAGACAGGAATCACTCATGAGCGAAACCACCAAGTCCCAGGCTACGGGCCGACGCAAAGACGCCTGCGCCCGGGTCCACCTCGTGCCCGGCAGCGGGCGCATCACGGTCAACGGCCGCGATGAGGCGGAGTTCTTCCGCCGCGAGACGCTGTCGATGATCGTGCGCCAGCCGCTGGTCACCATCGGGCTCGAGACCGAGCTCGACGTGGTCGCCACGGTCAAAGGCGGCGGCCTGCACGGCGCTGCCGGCGCGGTCCGACACGCGATCGCGCGGGCCCTCTGTTCGCTGAACCCGGAGTTCCGTACGCCCGTCAAGCGGGCCGGCTTCCTCACGCGTGACCCGCGTACGAAGGAGCGCAAGAAGTACGGCCAGCGTGGCGCCCGCGCCCGCTTCCAGTTCTCGAAGCGCTAGCCCTTACGCACTCGCGTCGCATGCCTCATCGCCGCTCGGACCTTCGTCCGGGCGTGCGTTGGCGTGCACTCATCCTCCTTTGTATCGTTGCGGCCGGTGGTTGCCGCGAACCTTCCGGCATCGACGCCTTGCGCGCCGACCGCGACCACTGCCGTATGGTGCTCGCCGTCGTCGGTATGACGTGACCGTCGAGCTGCAACCTGCGCGTGACGCAGGCGCTCGAGTCCGTCGAGGGCGTGACCGAGGTCGTCGTCGACCACGGCAGCCGCAAGGCCGGCGTGCGCGTCAAGACCCCGCAGTGTCACCACGGCACCCGCGCGGCGCTACGACAGGCGCTTCAGCGCGCGGGCTTCGATGGCGAGGTCGAGCGCGTCGAGAAGGTGCCCTAACGCACCACCGCGCGGCGGGCCTCCGCCAGGATGCCCTCGCGCTCGGACGGGATGGCCCAACGGGCCCGCCCTTCGGGTGGGAGCAGGTGGATGGGGTCGCAGTAGAAGTACAGCTCGGTCTTCTGCACGTTGGGGCTGCGGTAGACGGCCACGCCCGTGGTGCGATCGTAGTGCTCGAAGCTGTGGACGTCGCGCTTGCCGCCACCGCCTGGCAGGTCCACGACGAAGGTGGGCGTGAGGAAGCCCGCCGTGACCCCGCGGACCGCCTTCTCGAGCTCGGCGGTTGCGCCAATCGCCGTCCGCAGGTCCTCGACGCCCTTGACCAGGTCATGCTGGTAGACGTAGTACGGCTGCACGTTGACCCAGGCAAGTCGGCGCAGCAGGAGCCGCATGGTGTCGTGGCCGTCGTTGACGCCCCGCTGGAGCACCGCCTGGTTGCGTACGGTGATGCCGCGCTGAAAGAGCACGTCGAGCGCGCGCGCGGTGATCTCGGTGACCTCGTTGGGATGATTGAAGTGCGTGTGCAGCACGACCGAGACACCACGACGCCGCCCGCGCTCGACCACGCCGGTCAGCGCCTCGACCCACTCGAGGTCCGTCAGCAGCTTCATCGGCATGACGGCCGGCCCCTTGGTCGCAAAGCGGAGGCGCCGGATGTGCGGAATCGACAGGAGCGCATCGCCAATCTCCGTCAGCTGGTTCGCCTTGAGCTGGTAGCTGTCCCCGCCCGAGATGACGATGTCCTCCAGATACGGCGTGGCGCGGATGTGGGCGAAGGCGCGCTCCCAGCGATCGCGGTCGACCCGCAGTTGGATCTTCTCTACCGCCTCCGTATCGACGCCGACCGCGTAGCTGCGCGTGCAAAAGCGGCAATAGACCGGACACGTGTCTAGCGCCAGGAACAACGCCTTGTCCGGATAGCGATGCGTGAGGCCCGGCACGGGCGCGTCCGCCTGCTCGGCCAGCGAGTCGAGCGTGAGCATCGGATGATCGGGCAGCAGCGTGGAGCCCACCGGGATGAACTGCCGCCGGAGCGGGTCACCCATCGGGTCGCGCCAGTCGATCAGCGACAGCAGGTACGGCGAGACCCGCAGGCTCATCGGGGCGCGCATGAAGCCGTCGGTCACGTCGGCCAGGAACTCCGGGGTCACGAGGCCTTGGAGCGTGTCGATGAGCTGCCGCGGCTTCGTGATGGACTGCTTGGCCTGCCACCGGTGGTCGAGGAAGGTCGCCTCATCGACGTCGGCAAAGGCCGGAATGGCCTGCCAGAAGGGGCCAGCGCGTAGCTCGCGGTGGCTCAGATCGACGGTGTGCTTCGGAAACATGGTTGGGCTGCTCATAGTGCGCGCATCTAACGCGCCGCACCGCCCGAGGTCAACGCGGGGGCGCTGCCGGTGGGATGGGCGACTCCTTGCGCAGCTTCACCTCGCGAAACTGCGCCCGCCCCTGATAGAGGTACATGCCGAACAGCGAGTAGCGCTCTTTGTCCTCGGGCTCATCCAGCACGGCCTGGCCGTTGACCCAGATGCGCAGCCGGCCGCCGAGCACCTGGACGGTGACCGGGACCCATTGGCCCTCGGGGAGGTGCGGCTCGGCCTCCTTCATCGTCACGATGCGCGTGGCCGAGTGCGACCGGCGCAGCGTGACCTGGTCCCGCGCGAGGTCCACCAGGTAGTAGTAGGGGTACTCACCGTGGAAGTTGTTGCCCAAGATGATGCCCGCGGTGCCGGAGACGACCTTGACGTCCATGGACAGCGTGAAGGCGGAGTACGGCAGCTCGCTCTTGATGAGGTAGTTGTAGTTCTCGTCCCCCGCGCCGACGATCGCGCCGTCCTTGACCGACCAGTCGCCGCCTTCGTGCACCGTCCAGTCGTCGATCGAGTGGCCCGCGAAGAGCGGCTGGAACCCCTCGGGGATGCTGCCCATCTGCCAGAGGTGCGCCCGGAAGCGACGATCGAGATCCTCGAGATCCTCGCCGAACAGCTTCTTGAACGACGCGAGGCCATCCGCGTCGCCCTTGATGGCCGCATAGAACTTGGGCAGCGCCTTGTTGTACGGCTCATTCTTGGCCAGGAAGTCGACCAGGCCCCACGCCTCGGCGTAGTACAGGTTCATCGAGGCACCGCTGTAGCGCTCCGACGGGGCCACGAGCAGGTCGTCGAGGCCCACGAAGGACCCCGTCGCCAGCGCGTTCAACAGGTAGGCGACCTTGGTCTTGTTGCGCGAGCCGATGCGGATGTCGGCGCGATCGACCCGAAAGCTCCCAAAGAACTCTGAGAGGCCCTCATCGAACCAGATCGGCCAGTTGGGCTTGGAATAGCGGAAGAAGTAGTGGTCCTTGAACACCTCGCCCATGACGGCGTGCAGGATCTCGTGAAAGTAGAGCTGGAGGGAGTTGTTGTAGCGATAGGTCACGATCGTGCGCGTCGCGCCGTCGTAGTACCCGCCGTTGTTGACGAGCTGAGGCGCATGGCGACGTGCGAAACGCTGGTAGTCGTCTTGGCGCTCGAAGATGACGACTGAGACCTTGGGCGGTTGAATCGCCTCCTGGAGCAGCGCCGGGAGCATGACCGCGAGCTGATCGTAATAGGAGTCGAGGCGGTGCCCGAGCCCGCGCACGAAGGGCTCTGCCGCGTTGCTCCGGATGACGAAGTGCTTTGAAGTGTAGACCTTGAGGTTCGGGACCGCGTCGAACGGCGAGGGCTTGTCGTCGCCCGCGCGCGCCCTGGCCGGCGCCCCCAAGACCGGGACGAGAAGAACCAAGGCGAGCAGAAGGGCCCGAGAGCGCATCCTGGCGATCTTCGTGGCCCGCAGGCTGGTTGTCAAGCCAACCGTCGTCAAGCAAAATATACCCTCGAAAATTCGCGAGGGTCGCCCCAAACGGCGTGCAATCGATCGACAGGGTGTAAACCCTTCGCTACGCTAGCGAACAGGTGGCCCACGAATGACCCAGCCCCGATCGGAATCGCAGCTACGGGCGCAGCTTGTCGCGAGTGACCCCACGACGGAGCTGACGCGGTTCTTCCGGGCGATGAAGGGGACGCCCGTCATCCTGTTCGAGCAAGACGCCGAGCTGCGATACACCTGGGTCTTCAACTCCGAGTTGGTGTCGGAGCCGTCGGAGGCACTCGGCAAGACCGACTACGACCTCTTCGCTCCTTCCGACGCGGAGCGCGTCTCCGCGGTCAAGCGCGCCGTGTTGGCTACCGGAGTCCCGAGTCGCACCGAGCTTCGCGTGGATTGGGAGGGAACGTCCCGGTACTACCACCTCTCGGTCGGGCCGATTCGGGATACTGCCGGCGCCATCGTCGGCGTGACGTGCGCTGCGACGAACGTCACCGATCACGCCGAGCTCGAGCGCGCCTTCGTCGAGCAGCAGACGCGCAAGGAGCAGCAGGTGGCGTGCGAGCTCCACGACACGGTCGCCCAGGAGCTCATGGGCATTCAGCTGCTCGCCCGATCGCTCACGGGCCGCCTCGCCGCGACCCACGCGGCCGAGAGCGCACAGGTGCAAGAGCTGGTCGAGCTCCTCCAGCACGCCCGGGAACACATCCGCCGCATCATCGCGGGGCTTCGGCCCGTAGACCTCGATCCGAGCGGGTTCTCTGCCGCGCTCGACGAGATGGCCACCTGGGCCACGCGCGTCTTCGGCGTGCCGTGTACGTTCTCCGCCAGCGGAACCATCGCGGTCGGCGACGCCGTCATCGCGACGCAGGCCTACTACATCGCACGCGAGGCCGTGACCAACGCGGCGCGTCATGCCGTGGCCTCGCGCATCGCGATCGACGCCACGGCGAGCGAGGGGTTCCTCACGCTCGCCGTGCGCGACGACGGGCGTGGCATGGACGCGCGCGGAGACGGCACGCGCGGCATGGGGCTCCGCATCATGCGACACCGCGCGGCGATGATTCGTGCCGATCTCGAGTTTGGCGCCAGCGCCGAGGGCGGCGTCGCCGTCGTCTGCACCATCCCCTGCGCCACGCCCGGGCTCGGAGGAGGTCGAAGATGAGTGCACTGCACCGCATCGTCATCGTCGACGATCACGCGATCGTCCGACGCGGCCTTCGCGCGTTGCTGTCGGAGTATGGTGAGTTCGAGGTCGTTGGCGAGGCGGATGGCCACGAGTCCGCCGTGCTCGTGCTGGCCGAGTCCGCGCCCCCGCCTACGGTCGTGGTCATCGACCTGTCGCTCCGCAGCGGCCATGGGCTGGACCTCATCAAGTACGTCGCGGCGCAGCTGCCGACCGTCCGAATCTTGGCGATCTCGATGTTCGATGAGGGCCTCTACGCCGAGCGATGCCTCCGCGCCGGTGCCCACGGGTTCTTGAGCAAGGCGGAGCCCGTCGACTCCATCGTGGGCGCGCTCCGCGCGGTCGTCGAGGGGCGTATCTTCTTGAGCGCGCCGATGACCGATCGGATCCTCCGCCGCGCCGTGGGACACGAGCTCAGCCCCGGTGCCGAGCCCGAAGAGCGCCTCTCCGATCGCGAGCTCGAGGTCTTCACCCTGATTGGTCAAGGCCGACCGACCCGCGAGATTGCCGTCTCGCTGCGCGTCAGCGTCAAGACGGTCGAGGCCCACCGCGAGCACATCAAGCTCAAGCTCAGCCTCAACAACGGCGCCGAGCTCAGCCGGCGCGCGGTCCAGTGGGTGCTCGAGCACCGCTAAGGGCTGCCCCGTCGGGTCCCGTGGGGCAGTCGTTGGCGATCGGGCAACGCTCACACGCCGGCTTTCGCGCGTCGCATGTCCGGCGCCCGTGCCAAATCAGCAGGTGGCTGAGGATCGCCCACTGCGGCTGTGGAACCAGTTGCATCAGCGCACGCTCGACGATCTCGGGGTTCGAAGACGCCGTCAGCCCCAGCCGGCGCGCAATCCGACCGACGTGCGTGTCGACGACGACGCCCTCCGCCGTGGCGAACTCGCCGAGCAGCACGTTGGCCGTCTTCCTCCCCACCCCGGGGAGCCGCACGAGCGCGTCGAGCTCCATGGGGACCGTGCCGCCGTGGTCGACGACCAACGCCGTGGCCATGCCGACCAGGTTCTTCGC
>SXOX01000230.1 GCA_005776585.1 Pseudomonadota bacterium
CCTCAAAACAGCACTTTTACGCTAAACCACTGTATAGACGAGAACGTGTGCGCGCTGCGGGCGGTCAGCTCGACCGACGGCATGACGGCCGACTGGTACCCTATCCCTCACGCCGTGCTGGGACGGATCTCCAACCGCATCATCAACGAGGTGCGTGGCTTCAATCGCGTGGTCTACGACATCTCGTCGAAGCCGCCCGCCACCATCGAGTGGGAGTAGGCGCTCTCTGGCCTGCGTGGCACTACTCTGTGGGCTTGCGAAACGCCCGCCACATCCCCACACGATTGCCGGCCGCGTCCGTGATGTCCCCCGCAATGACGTCGTGGCCGAGCGTGCCCTTGAAGGTGAGCGGCCGCGCGAGCGAGGCGCACGTGGCGTTCGGCGCGGCCTGCGGGTCGAGCTGGAAGCTCAAGGCGCCGTCGGCCAGCGTGAGCTTGCAGGTCGTGAGCGGCCGTCCCGTCGAACCGGGGGCCCGGTCGGTGAACGTGAGCGTGCCGGCCTCGTCGCTCTGGAACGTGAGGTCCATGCCAAACAGGCGGCGCTGCTCGACCTCGCCCGAGGCATCCCACCGACCCGTGAGGCCCGGTGCACAGCCGAGCCACAACGCACCCCCGGCAACCACACCCAACAACCAACCGGAATTTCTCATCGTCCCCTCCTTCGCTGGTGACGCCGTCCCCCTCCTACGAGCGCGAGCGCGTCTTGAAGCTCGTCGGACTCGGCGTAGCCATCGCTTCCGTACTTCTTGGCGGCGCGTTCTGCAAGAGCCCGCTGCTCGTCGCTCTTGCGAACTTGTCCGACATCGACGTACAGCTCTGCCAGCAGCCCGTGCGCAGCCGCGAGCACGCCACCCCGAAACGAGTGCTTGCGTGGATCGGCACAGGTCGGGCGGCTGAGCGCGCGCCGGATCGCGCCCCGAGCCTCGGTCGTGCGGCCCGTGCGCAGGGCAAACAGCGCGTGCTGCCAGTCGTTGACGGCCCGTGGCGGCCACGCGGCGCTGGCCTCGCGGTGCGCAAAGAGCGCGTCCTCGGGGGTGCCGCGCTCACGAAACCACAAGGCGCGGTCGAGCCGCGGCACTGACGCGTCGGGCTCGACGGACAGGTGGACCTCGATATCGCCCGGCATGGCCTGCTCCGCACCGGCGCGCAGCGGCTTGGGTCGGCCCCGTGAGTCGAAGCGCAGGCCCACCGTCCGCAGCGCGGCGACGAGCCAGCCGTCGAGCTCGCGAAACAAGGTCGTAATCTCGGCCGTCTCGCGCCGCCACTCGACGATCTCCGGGCCCGGGGAGGACAGGTCCAGACAGCGCAGGTTGCCCTCGTCGTCGGTCGCGATGGGCAGCAGATCGCGCGGCGGCTCCTTGGCGCCCCAGTCCGGATCCTCGGCGTAAGTGCCCGCGACCAGGTCGGGCCACGTGAGCCACTGCTCGGCGATCTCGGCGGTCGAGAACAGTCGGTCGGGCCCCAGTTCCCCGCCATCGGCGATGGAGAGCCACGCCCGCAGTGCATTGGGGACCGGACGATCGAGCACGGCCTCGAGGTCCGCCAGATCGGCGTGACCGACTGGCCCCTCGAGCTCCAGGACACCACGCTGCCAGCGCGCGAGCTCGTCGAGGGTCCGGGGGAGGTGTACGGCGGTGCTCACGGCCCCGACGATAGCACCAAGCGGCGCCTTGTTCCCACCGCGCGCTCCGAGTACGGTCGCGCCGACCTGGAGGTGCTCATGACCCCGCGCGTTCATCTGGCCACGGCCCTTGTGCTCGTCACGCTCACCGCCGGCTGCGAGCCGTCCAAGAAGGAGAGCAAGAAGGCACCCGCCGGTGCCGAGAAGCCCAAGCAGGAAGAGAAGGCCCCCACAGTCACGTCCGGCCCGACGGCGCCCACCGGGGTGACACGGCCGCCCGAGCCGGAGAAGAAGGCCGAGCCCACGCCCGCAGACACGCTGGCGGCGCTGCTCGGGCCGCTCGATGCCGTGTTCGCGACGTGCTCGGCGGACTGGATCGCCAAGCTCAAGCCCAAGAACCTCGAGGTCGGTCGGTCGCCCATTCCCGTCACCGACGGCGTGCTGACCGCGATGGACAAGGCCTGCGGGCCCGCGGGTGAGGCGCTCGACAAGGCGCAGCCGCTACTCGAGGGCAAGGGACCGGCGGCCGAGGCGCTGCTGCGGCACTGGACGTTGTTTGATGATCTGTACAGCCGCATCTCGACGGCCTCGATGAACGTCGGCGCCGGGGAGAAGAGCCGCAAGCGCAACGCCGAGGACATCGAGGAGTCCCAGCCCCGGCTCACCGAGACGCTCATCCCTGCGCTCCGCGAGGCGCTCAAGGGCGCAGAGGCGTGGGCCAAGTCCGGCGCCAAGGAGCTGCCACTGGCCGATGCGGCGCCCGCGGACCTCAAGGCTTGGAAGGCGCGCGCGGTCGCGGTCGCCGACGAGCTTGGCGAGGTCGTGCGCATCTGGACCTCGGAGGCGCACGATCCGCTGATGAAGGACCGCTACGCCAGAAAGCGGCACCTGAAGTGGCTCGAAGGCTACTGGAAGCGGCGGGTCCAGGCCGAGCGCGCGCTGGCGAGTGGGGCCCCGGCGGAGGTCAAGGCCGCCGTTGAGGGTGCGTATGCAGCGATCGACGCGTTCTTGAAGGATACCTGGGAGCCGGCGCTGCGTCCGGCGCTCAACGCCGATCTGGTGGACCAGCAGAAGCTCAAGGAGGCCAAGAAGGCGCTGGAGAAGGCGCACGCGGCGCTCGAGAAGGCGGTCGGCAAGCTTGCCTGGCCAAAGTAGCGCGCGGTGCGCGTGACGCCGGCCTCGGAGTCCGCTTGGACTGGCGAGGCGGGCCGGCAGGGAATGCGACGGGAGGGGCGCCCAGGACAGCAATCGCGACCGACGACGTACCAGTTGACAGAATCGGTGACGCCGCAGTACGGTCATCGTGCTCGGCCGCACGCCCGTCTGGAGGTTCACGATCTCGACCTATCCCTGCTCGAACGATCCGCAATTCAGGCGCGTCGGCCCGGTGATTGCTGCGTCTCTGGTCGCGGCATGCCTCGGCCGAGGTGCCTCGGCCCAGACCACACCGATCATCATCCAGGACCAGTGGACCCTGCCTGGCGTGGACTGGCACGCACCACCCACTGGCAATGGATCCGGCGTGACGATGTTCGGATCGGCTATGGGTACGCCGCGTTGGTGGGAGAAGGATCGCGTTGGAGTGCTCGTGGCTGGGAAGATCTATTCGGACGCCGTGTATCAAGAGCGCTTGACTCCGGTCATGGGTTTTGATCCGCTGCAGGAGATCCCGGCGCTGTTCAGCCCCACTCTAGGCGTTGACCAGGCAGCTACGCCACCGTTGGACGCCGCACTTCTTGGCACGCAGGCCGTGGGCCACCTCGCCGGCAGCGACACGGCCCAGTTGACGATCGACGACCTTGGCGCCTATGAGCCGAGCGCAGCGACGACGACGCCTTGGCTCACCTTCGCCGAGGCGGTGGAGGCCACGGCCGGTCTCCGGCACGGGGACGTGCCGTCCTGGTGGGATCGGCTGTCGGGCGTCTCGTCGGACTCAGCGTCGGACGGAATGTCGGCAATGGCTGGGGCGTCGCGGATCACGGACCCTGTCGATCCTTCTACGGGCGAGTTCGTGCTCGACGCGACAGATCTCCTGGTCAAGGGCGTTGGCCTCGACCTGCGGCTCCATCGCTCCTACCGAAGCCGTTCCATGATTCGAACGCCACTCGGCGTCGGGTGGGGCCACCTTTACGATCAGCGACTCGTGTTGCTGCCCTCCAACGCCTGCCCGGGTTCGGCGTTTGCGTGGGTCATTGGCTCGACTGTCGTCGCGACCTTCGTGGGTGACCCTCAGCAATCGAGACCATCGACGTTCTTGTCGACCGACGGGATCCCTCTTGCCCTCCACGTGTTCGATGCGTCCTCGGCCCTTGGCTTTCGGCTTCGCCACCCGGGGGGAATGGTCATTGAGTTCGACGCTCAGGGTCTCGCGGTGGCCATACGCGACCGTCACGCGAATGCACTGCTCCTCGCATGGCGCGACGCCCCTGCGCCCCGTTTGCGCGAGCTTGAGTCGGTGACCCACACCGGCGGGCCGTCGCTCGTCTTCGAGTACGACGCCACGGGCTCGCGCCTCGAGCGTGTGGTGGCGCACCCTTCCGGCGAATCGGCAACGTTTCACGTCAACGACAGCCATGACCTGGCATGGGCCCGTGCTCATGGGGTGACCCAGAGCTATGGATATTCGACGCCAATCGACCCGCTGTCCCCTGACCCTGGGTTCCTGCCAAAGCGCACGGCCCAAGGCCTGTGTGCCGCAGCGTGCGGGCTGGGCACGTCGACCTGCGGGAGCGCGCCGTGTGGAGTTGCCAAGCTTCGCGATCGTTGCATGCAGATTTGTGATTCCGAGCAGGTGCGCTCGAATTGCCTGGAGGGCTGCCCCAGCGCATGTGTCAACGCGTGTGCGGCGTCGGAAGGCGTCGTCGCCTGCCAGGCGCAATGCGCGGTCGGCTATGGCCAGGTCGACTGCAATGACGTCGCAAATGAAGCCGTCGAAACATGTCGGGAACGCGTCGCTGAGCGGTGCGCCAGCGGGTGCGACTCCCTCTGCTCGGGGACTTGCGGTGGTGGATGTGACAGCCTATGGCGGGCGTTTCGAGAGATCTGCATCGGAGGAGACCTCGACGGAAACGTCACAGCCGGAGCGCAGGTGTGCCAGAGCGTCTTTGGTTCCTGGTCCAAGTTCAGCAAGTGGCTCAAGGATGCCACCGTAACCAGCTGGCAGCTCCTGAAGACGGTCGCCGTAGCGATCGTAGAGACGGTTGTTTGCGTGTCAGCGGCCATTCTCGAGGGGCTCGCCTGCGCTTTCTCGTTCGGGTTCTACTGCGACTTCGAATGGACTCAGGAGATGTGCAGCTACCAAGGGACCAAGGATTCGTGGCTCCAAACGTGTGGCAACGATTGCAAAATGTGTTGCCTGACCGAGAGCAGCAGTTGGTGTGACCAGGGCACGTGTCAGGTCACCAACAACGACTTGTTCAATCCGAACACAGACAACTGCCAGAACACGTGCATCGACGTGCTTCGTGAAGGTCACGACTCGCCCTTCGCCCAGTCGCACCCCGAGGCCTGCCTCCCGATTCAATTCCAGGGGCTCCTGGGCACGCAATTCACGGGCATCTGCGCCAGTCACGACTGGGCTTTCCAGCAGTGCAATGACGTCAAGGAGGGGTGTCCGGGACTGTGCCAGTCGGAGTGCTTGCCGCAGTGTGGCTCCGCGTGTGCGTCCAAGTGCCGGAGTCCGTCGACGTGCATCGACCACTGCGAGGCCGTCGCCAGGATCGAGGCCGAGTCCTGCCCGGATGACTGTGTCAGCCAGTGTGTCGAGGAGCTGGCCCTGGTTGACGAGGTGACCTACGGTTCGGTCTTTGCGGTCGATCACAACCTCATCGAGATCCGCGACGCCCTCGGCCAGGTCGTCCTCACCAACACCTACGGCACAGACGTCTTGTCCCCGTCGTTCGACCGCGTCGTGTTCCAGGACGTCGGCGGCACGCCGGTCAGTCTGGACTATGTCGATTACGCCAACGCACACGACCCCACTGGGCTAATCGAGCGCGAGCTGGTCGAGGCGGCGCCGAGGGAGACCCGTGTCTGTCCAAAGCAATGCGACTTCGTTACGGTACCCACCGTGATTGTCGAGGGGTGGGTCATGTTCGATCCGCTGACCATCGGCGTCTTCACGAGCGCGCCCGATGACGCACCGGTGGCCTTCTCGGCCAACCTTGGCGACCAGCCTCCTGGGATCCAAGCAGTCCACGTTCGGGCTGTGCCCGCAGGGGCGGGGTCGCAGGGCGTGGCTTCCCTGCACCCAAGCGTGACCTTCGACCCGCCGCTCGTGATGTCTGCCGACCAGGTGCTCACCATTCGCCTACCCGAAGGTCCGGTGACGATTCGCCTCGACCCGGTGACCCTCATCCCGCGGATCGACACGAGCTCGGTCGCCGGACGTGAGCGACTCCAGGCGTCGGGCGTGACGATCCTGAGGACCATCACGGGATGGCGAGGCATGACGGGCACCCTGGCCGGTCTCTATCGAGTCGGCGGCACGGGTGGCTGTACCACCGACGTCGTGGTCCGGTCCGAGTCCCACGGTCTCTCAATCGAGCCCGGAGGCGGCTGTCACGGGGAGTTCGTGCTCGAGGGACTTGCCTTTCTCCCCCCCGTTGGTCCCCCGGCCGCGCCGACGTGGCTAAGGCCATGGGACCCGGCGGTCGAGATGCGCGCAGTCACGCGATCCCAGCTCGCCATCGTCGATCAGGTCGCCCGCTTCCGCACGCCGGGGGTCGATGCGCAGCGCTGCTTCGACGCAATTCCACCGGGTCGAGGCGGGGACACCATCGGCACCGTGCTGGTAAAGGCTTGCCAGCAAGCCCACTGGGCGGCGGGTGTCTTTGGGGGAGACGATCCGGAGGGGGCTCTCGTCATCGACGGACTCGATGCGGCGACGTGTGAGCTCACCGACGGGGCGGCCACGGGCGGACACCCGCCGCCCGAGTGTCTCTTCTATGTCGAGACTCTGCGAAGCATGGGCCCCGCTCCCGGAGGTCACCCCCTGTTCTCTGGTCCGTGTCCAGGTTCCGGCTACGGCCTGGACGGACATTGCCCCTCCGGCGACGGCGAGCCGGACCCCGGTGAACCGTCACCTCAAGGACCAGGACCGATGTCTTTCGCCATTTGCGCGGAAGGCGACTACGGGCCGGCCATGAGTGCGCCCGACGCCGGCGGCATCACCGAGGCGACGGTCGTCACGGACGGCGAAGGGGTCATGTGGGCCTTCTATCGGACGGCACGCGGGCAGATCGTTCGGCGGCACAACGTCAGCACGGGTGCCGTCTTCGATCGCACGTTCAACTACGCCGGCGCGGTGAGCGGACTTCAGACCGAGTTTGGTGACCGCGTGTGCGTGAGCCGCGACTTCAATCAGCGACCGCGCGTGTCTGTCCACCTCCCGGCCCCGAATCGATCGGTTTCGGAGACCAAGCACGTCCGTCGCACCTACTTCGACGACTGGGGCCAGCTCGTCCGCGTCGATCGCGTCGGTCAGGGTGTGCCGGAGCTTGACATCCAGCGCGACCCAGGGACAGGCCATGCGCTCACGATTCGAACATTCGAGTCCACGAGTGAAGCCCACGAGCGATCGCTGTCGTACGATTCCATGGGTCGGCTGATATCAGCAACCGATTCCGTGGGACTCACAACGACGCTATCCTACACGTCCGCGCACGACGGACCGGTGCAGTGGACGACGAGCGGTGGAGGCGTCGAGCCCTGGACCGCGTCCGCCGCCTACGACCTGATGGGTCGGCAGATTGGCGCACAGACCGCGACCGGGACGACACACGCTTGGCTCTTCGACGCCGAGGGTCGATTGGGCTCGTGGACGACGCTGCTGTCGCCTGAGCTTCAGTCAGTGACGACCGGGTACGACTACGACTCCAGCGGCGAGATGGCGGGAGTGCTCAATCCGTTGCGACAGGTCCGCTGGACGCGGGATCTTCGCGGGCTCATCGCACGACTCACCGTGACGGAGGGATTGGGCGGCTCCGGAACCGAGGAGAGAAGCACGTGTCTCGACTACGACGGTCGCGGGGAAGCTCGGCAGACGATTCGTCCAGACGGGTCCGCGCTGACCATCGAGCGAGACGACAATGGCGACTTGTCCTCGGTCTCAATTGGGCCGTGGACGGCGTCGGCTGATACGGCGGGCTGCCCTGCCTGGTCCGGAACCGCCGCGGCCCCTGCCGCCCCGCTCCCCGAGATCACCGCGAGTGTCGTCTCGGACCTGGTGCATCGCGTCCCGACGCGCCGCATTGCGGGCGGGATCTTCTCGTCAGTGCTCGAGTTTGACGGATACGGCAGGCCCGTCGCCTGGACCGTCGATGAGCCATCGAGTCCAGCCATCGCTGCCGGTGCCGGGACGACGCGACGCATCGGCTTTGACGCTGACGGCCGGCTGGCATGGTCGGCGGTATTGCGGTCACCTGCGCCCATTCCGACCTCGCCGGTTGGTCTCTCCATTGCCCCGGACCTCACCCATGTGGACCTCGTGGCGCTCGAGACACGCCAGTACGATGGACTCGGACGATTGATCGCCCTGCGCGTCGCCGCCTTCAGGGACGACCTTCCCGGACAGCCGCGACAGTTCTTTGGCGACGCAGGCTGGTGGGTGACGCGCGTCGTCCATGACGACCTGGCCAGGACAGTCACCTTGGAGCTGCCGACGGGGGAGGTGCGGACAACGTACTTCGACGCGCGGGGGAGACCGGTGCTGGAGACGGGAGGCTCTCCGCCGGCTGGACAGGCGATGCTGTGGGCTCGCAGCTATGCCAACGCGGGCACGACGGTACAGGAGGTTCACTTTGCCCCTGTGCCGGGCGGGGCCCAGACGATCACCGCGCAACTGGCTACCTTTGGGGCGTTGCGCACGCTGACTGTCGGCGGCGTGGTCGGCATCGACAACCACTACGACGACTTTGGGCGCCTCGTCTCATCGACCGGCCCCGGGGGAGGGTTCGCCTGGACCTACGGCCCGTTTGGCGACGTCACGCGGAGCCTCGTGGCAAGCGACGGAACACTCGCGCCCGAGCTGTCCATCGACGTTGGCCCGAGCGGTGCCGTGGAGGCATTGGCGACCGCCGGCACGGGGAGCGTCACAATCGCGCGCGATCCGCTCGGCCGCGCAGCGGTGGTCACGACGGGCACCTCGGGCGCCGTGCTCGGTCAGGAGACGGTCAGCTATGTTCCTGGCACAAATCTCCTACGGGCCACGACCGACCGCAATGGCACCACGCTCCAGCGCGTCTATGACGCCGCCGCGCGCTTGTCCCGCATCGACTCCGACGAGGTCGGCACCAGCACCGGTTGGTCTGGCGGCAGCGTCCTGACGCTGTCCCATGGGCCGTTGGGACTCAAGTCCATTGAGCGCCAGGGCGACCCTGGAGACCCGACGGACGATGTCATTCTGACCTTCGACAGGAACTCACTCGGCCAGGTTGTCCGCGAGTGGTCGAGCCTGTTTCCGACGGAGCCCGTCGAGACGGACTTCGACGGCCTGGGGCGGACCGTGTCGGTGGGCCTGGCGTCGACCAGCCTCGCGTTTCGCTATGGCGACCAAGGCCGCCTGGATCAAGTCGCGGTCAACGGTCAGACCTTCGTCGAGCTCGACTACGCCACGGCCACGGGTCCCTGGACGAGCGCACAGTACCCGACCGCAGGCGCCGCGGAGCACCGGGAGTTCAACCCGTGGCTGGGGCTCGCGTCCGTAGCCGTCGGACCACCGGGGGCCCTCGAGCCCTGGCTCTCCCAGTGGACGTACGTCGATAGCGTCGGTCGGCCCACGCGAATCGACGAAAGGCGCTCGGGCGGCGAGGTCCTGAGCTCGATCATCGCACACGACGCCTTCGGGCGGCTAGCGGCTGAGGCACACGGTCTGTCAAACGTGCCCCTTCCGACCGAAGGGACCTGGCCCGAGGCCGCGAGCGGTGGCGCAATGGCGCCAGGCACGGCGGCTCGCGCCTACGGCTATGACGTCGCGAGCGCCATCACGTCGGTCCAGGACGCCGGCGGTCCCCCATCCGGCGTGGCCTACGGCCCCGACTATCGCCAGACGTGGTTTTCGGGTGCGGTCGAGTCAGATCCGGCGGGGCAGGAGCGCGTCATCTCCGGCGTGCAGTCGGTTGCCTACGACGGCTTTGGGCGAGCCACCCGCTCCAACGGAGGGCAGGCCCGGCTCCGTTTGTTGTACGACGGCTTTGGCCGCGTGACCGGATGGGACGCTCTCCCCGCGTTCGAGGCCGGGGCGTCGGGCCTCGGCGCGCAGGACGACGCCATCCCGGTCGGCGGGCAGCGCCTCCTCGTCGTGTCGCCGAGCGGGCCGGACTCGTCGGTCCTGATGCTCGTCGCCGAAGGCGGCGCGGTCCTCTCGGCAACGATGACCGCCGACCTGCACATCGCCGGGCACGTGGGAGACGACGTCGCGCTGCATGGCCAGATTGATGGCCGAGATCACGTCGCCGTCGCGCGCGTTCTCGACCCGCCGGGCGTGTCGCTCTCGACGTGGCCCTTGGTCGCCGAAGGCTCCACCGACGTGCTGCTCGACGGCGACTTCGCGGGCGGCGACCTCGTCGTTCTTGCCGAGGTCACGCTTCCCGACGCGTCCGTGTCGCGACGCGTGCGGCTCTATCACTACCAAGGCGGCTCGCTCGGCGCCGTGGCCGCGACGGGGGAGCTTGTGCCAGTGCGGGAGGACGCGCTCGATGGCGTGGCCT
Organism: Pseudomonadota bacterium; assembly: GCA_005776585.1. Classification (GTDB taxonomy): domain Bacteria; phylum Myxococcota_A; class UBA9042; genus SXOX01. The sequence goes on from SXOX01000230.1 coordinate 10,329, forward strand.
CCGACGCGCGGCAGGTGGCGCTGGCGCACGATCCGTTCGATCGGCCGCTTGTGGCCACCTTGGCGCCCTCGGGCACGTCCCGTGTGTTCGCGATGGCCGCCCAGGGCGGCTTGGAGGACCAGGGCACCGTCGTCG
>SXOX01000231.1 GCA_005776585.1 Pseudomonadota bacterium
CCCAGCGGCGCCGACCTCGTCGCGGCCTCGGAGCGCGCCGAGCCCGCCAAGGCCCTGGAGTCCCTGAGCGCGCTGACCCGGCACCTGGCGTCCAACGCATCGGCGGCCGACGCCGGCGCGACGCGACGTGCGCTCGTCGGCCTGGCCCTCAAGCACACGACCGCGGCCCTCAACAAGGGCGACGCGGCGCTCGTCAAGGCGCTCGTCGGGACCTGCTTGGACGCGCAAGGGGCGCCCTTGCCGGGGGTCGCGGGCGCTCCGGATCTCGCCGAGGCGCTGAGCCTGCTCGGCGGCGCCGGAGGTACGGGAATGGTGGGGCTCGAGCCTGTCCTGGAGCTTGCGACGGGGAGCTCGCCCCATCGGGACACGGCGATGGAGGTGCTCAAGGTGCGCGTTGGCCCGGCCGTCGCAGCCGTCGGAGCCGGAGTCTCCGCAGACCGGCTGACACGCGCGGCGGCGCTCACGAAGGACCTCGCCGTCTGCGCCGAGGCCAAGGGCAGGGGACCCGAGAGCTGCCCGCCGGCCTACTACGGGCTTGCGACGGCTGCCCTCACCGCGCGACTCACGCGCGAGGCCGCTGGCGTGTTGCGCCTGGCCGTGCTGGCGAAGGCCGCCGGAGCGCCTCTGACGGGGGTGCTCGATCTGCCGTTGGTCGGGGTGACCACGCCCGCCACGTCCGCACCGGATGCCGCACGTGCGCAACCCGTCGAGCTCGTGGTCTTGAATGCCGCAGGGGTCCACCTTGGCCGGCGCTCAGCGCTCGACCTGACCGGCGCGACGGTGCTCGATGGCGGGGCGCTCCCTGGGGCGGTCGTTCTCGCCAGCGACGCGTTGGCCAAGGCCGAGAAAGAGGAGGAGCTACAGCCGCTGGTCGACGCGGCCACGGCGCTCCGGGGCAGCGTCAAGCCGCTCGAGGACAAGCTCTTTGGGGCCTCGGGGTCGCTGAACGCGGGACGGGAGAAGGGCACATGGGCCGCCGCGCTCGCGGTCGCGCCGGAGAGCACCGTGGCGACCCTCGCGCCCGTCGTGCGAAGCCTGGAGAAGGCGGGGTTCACAGACCTGCGCTACGTCACGACCGCGCCGACGCTGGACGCCATCGCGGCACCGAGCCACGTCGACCGCATCCCCGAGGCCCGGCGCGGGCGCAAAGAGAGCCGCCCGCTGCTCGTGGTCGTGCGGCCGGATGGCGCGGACGTCTTCGAGCCCGCAGGCGGCGAAGGCGAGGCGCCCAAGGAGGCCAACGCGCCCGCCGTGCCGGCGGAGACCAAGCGCTGGTATAAGGGCGTCAAGCTGTTCAAGCTCGAGGTCGCCTCCGTCGAGCTTGCGCCACTCGTCGCGACGGTGCGTGCCGTCCGCAAGGAGTCCGGTGCCGGCTCGGTCGTGCTGGTCACCGCGACCAATGAGACGAAGGCCGAGCGCCTCCTCGCCGTCGCAGCAGCCCTCGCCGCAGCGCCGGGCCCCGAGGCGCAGGCCAAGCTCTCCGAGGTGTTCCCGGGACTGGTCTGCAAGGATGAGGAGCCGACACTCAGCAAGGCCGGCTGCCGCACGCTGTTTCCGGTCGTGCTGCCCAACGTCGCCATTCCCACGGCCACGGGCCTCACGAACGAGCCCCAAAAGGACGACAAGCCCAAGAAGGAAGAGCCCGTGGAGAAGCCCAAGAAGGAGGAGGAGCCCAAGGCCGGCTTCTGCGATCAGGGCGAGATCAAGCGAGTCATCACGGGCCGCATGGGCTCCTTCAAGTTCTGCTATGAGCGCAAGCTCCAGCTCACCCCGGAGCTCACGGGCAAGGTCGCCGTGCGCTTCACCATCGGCGCCGATGGCGGCGTGACCGCGGCGTCGTCGTCGGGTTCGATGCCCGATCAGAGCGTCCACGAGTGCGTCGTCAAGGCGATCAAGGCGCTGAAGTTCAAGGCGCCCGATGGCGGGGTCTGCACCGTCAACTATCCCTTCATGTTCCAGCCCTAGCCCGAAGCGCGCTCGGAGACACCGGCCCAGATGACGAAACGCAAGCGGTCGAGGAAGTCCGGAGGGACCGATCTCGCGGTGCCCAAGGACCTGAGCGACGAGACTCTGGCCGGTTGGCTCGAGTCCCGTCCTGACGTCTTCGATCCGACAGGCGACGGGTGCGACGAAGAGACGCTGACGGAGCTCGAGCAGGAGCTTGGCGGTGAGCTGCCAGAGCCGCTGCCGAGCCTCCTGCGCGTCTCGGATGGCGGCATCATCCATGGACCGGCGCAATCGTTGTACCTCGCGTCCATCGAGGACTACCTCTCCTGGAAGGAAGAGGGCATCACCGACGACCTCGGCACCGTACCGTTTGCGCACGACGGCGAGACGTCGGTGCTCGTACTGGACCCCGAGGGCAATTGGGGCAGTCCGGCCGGCGGCGTCTACCGCGTCATGGTCGGCCAGCGCGCCATTCGCGGCTTTCCCATTCAGGACGCCGTCCGCATCGCAGACAGCCTGCCCTCGCTCGTGCGACACTTGGTCGACGGTCAACGCGCGTTCTGAAGCAGGCCGGCACGGGCCAATCGTGTAAACAGCGCGCGCATCGCCTGACCACGGTGACTGAGCACGTGCTTGGTCGTCGCGTCCACCTCGGCGAACGTCCGGTTCAGCGACGGCACCAGAAAGTACGGGTCATAGCCAAAACCGGCCGAGCCACGGGGGGTGCGCGTCATGCAGCCAGCGACGACGCCCTCGCTCGCAATGGCGTGGACGCCGCCGATCGCCGGGCCAAAGCGCTCCGCGTCGTGCATGGGGAGGAGCGTCGCCGGCGCCGCAATGACTAGCACGCACGCGTAGTGCGCCGTTCGGAGCGTGTCCGGGACTGCCTCGAGCGCGGCCAGGAGCGCGGCGTTGTTCGAGGCGTCTGTCGCGCCTGACCCGGAGAAGCGGGCGCTGAGAACGCCCGGCGCGCCTCCGAGGGCGTCGACACAGAGTCCGGAGTCGTCGGCGAGGCACGGCCGACCGGTGGCGCGCACAGCCGAAAGGGCCTTGAGCCAGGCGTTGGCGTGGAAGGTCGCACCGGTCTCATCGACCTCGGGCGCCTCGGGCGCGATCTCGTCCAGGGGGAAGACTCGGATCCCGACCGGGCGCGCGAGGTCAGCAAGTTCTCCGACCTTGGCGCGGTTCCGGGTTGCAAAGATGAGCTCGCTCAGCACATCGCACCTCGTCGCGGGGCGTATTGACACCCCGAGGGGCCGCTCCTATACCTTCGCGACCCCATGGCCGGCAACGCGAAATGCGCGGCATGTGGGGCCAGACACCGCTCGCAAGGAGACGCTCCATGGCTCATTCGCTCCCCGCTCTCGACTGGTCGCTCGACGCACTCGCGCCGGTACTCTCGACCGAGCAGCTCGACTTCCACTACAACAAGCACCACAACACGTACATCGTCAACCTCAACAAGCTCCTCGATGGGACGGGGCTCGAGGGCGAGAGCCTCGAGAGCCTCATCACGAACCTGGCGCAGGTGCCCGAGGCCAAGCGCACGGCGGTGTTCAACAACGCGGCGCAGCACTTCAATCACAGCTTCTACTGGAAGTCGCTCAGCCCCAAGAGCGCGGGACCGGGTCCCAAGACGATCGCGGCGCTCACAGCCGGCTTCGGCTCGGTCGACGACTTCAAGAAGCAGTTCTCCGAGAAGGCGGTCACCGTCTTCGGTTCGGGGTGGGCCTGGCTCGTCAAGAAGGCGGACGGCTCACTCGCCATCCAGCAGACCTCGAACGCCGGCTGCCCGCTCACGGACGGCAACGTGCCGCTGCTCACGTTCGACGTGTGGGAGCACGCCTCCTCCGTCGACTACCGGAACCTCCGCGCCAAGTACTGCGAGGAGATCTGGAAGATCGTGAACTGGGAGCACATCGAGTCGCGGGTCTGACACCTACGACGAGCGCGACGTCCCCTTGGGCTTGGGCGTCGCGCGGTCCATCAGGAAGCGCGTCGTCCCCGGAAACCAGCGGCTGACGCCGTAGCTGGCCGGGTAGATGACGCGGGCCTGACGCTTCTCCACGGCGCGGACAATCTTGCGCGCGAGCGTGGGCGCATTGCCGGTGGGGACGGCCGCGGCGACCTTGGACTCCGCGCCGAAGTTGTCGCGCGCGACCTGCTCCATGGGCGTGGAGACCGGGCCGGGAAACACCGTCACCACATGGACTCCCGTCCCGCGCAGCTCGCCGCGCAGACACTCGGACAGCACGCCGAGCCCCGCCTTGCTGCCGCTGTAGTCGGTCGCGTACGGCATGGCTGCAAACGCAGCCACACTCGCTACGTCCACACTGATGCCGGCCTTGCGCGCCACCATGCCCGGGAGCAGCGTGCGCGTGAAGCGCAGCGGCGCCAGCAGGTTGAGGCGATACATGCGCTCGGTGTCCTCGATAGGCAGCTCGTGAAACGGTCCGACGAGCTGGACGCCCGCGTTGTTGACGAGGACGTCGACCTCACCGTGGGCCGCCTGCGCCTCCGCAAGGACGCGCGCGATGCAGTCGAGGTCCGACAGGTCCGCGCCGATACAGGCGACCGAGCCGCCCAGCTCCTGGGCCAGCGCTTCGAGCTTGTCCTTGCGACGCGCCACGAGCGAGAGCCGTGCGCCGGCTCTGGAGAACTCGCGCGCGAGGGCCTCGCCGATGCCCGACGAGGCGCCCGTGAGGAGCACGTGGGCCCCCGTCGTCGTGAGCGCGCTCACCTCAGGCCTCCGGGATGTCGCGGACGGACTCGATGACCGCCGAGACGATGCCGTACTCCTTGGCCTCCGTGGCCGAGAGCCACAGGTCCCGCTTGGTGTCCTGCTCGATCTTCTCGATGCTCTGGCCGGTACGCTCGGCCACCTCGCGGTTGGATTTGTCCTTCATCTTGACCATCTCGATGGCCGTGATCTCGAGGTCGGAGATCTGACCCGTGACGAGCCCCATGAAGCGCGGCTGGTGCAGCATGAACCGCGTGCTCGGAAGGCTGAAGCGCCGCTCCGCCGGGACTGACAGAATGAGCGAGATGCCCATGCTGGCGACCATGCCAGCGCCCACGACGCGCACGGGCGGCCGGATGAAGCGGATGACGTCGACGAGCGCGTAGCCGTCGGAGACGCTGCCGCCCGGCGAGTTGAGCAGGATGGTGATGGGCTTGTCGGCGTCGTCGGCCTCGAGCACGAGCAGCTTCTCGATGCACTCGCGGACGGACTTGGAGTTCACGTCACTCGAGAAGAGGATCGTGCGCGTGCGGCGCATGGCATCGAAGAGGGAGTCGCCTCGCTTCTTCTTGGGGTTCTCGTCGTCGTCGCCAGCGGCGACGGGGAAGTTCTGCGCGGTGAAGTCGGACATGGGCGCGAAATCTAGCGGGTCGGCACCGGATGGCAAGCGCCGGGCCGCATTCTCGGGAGCGCGGGCCCGCGGCTCGCGGCAGTCCAAGCCGGCGCTTCAGAATCGAATGGACGTCCGCACCATGATCGGCAGCGACAGCGACGTGGATGGCTCGCCCTTGGCGTCGTTGCCGAACGTCCAGGTGGGCATCATTACGAGGCCGAAACCCAGCGCGGGCATGGGCGTCCAGAGCGCCGAGGCCGACACGACGAGCGAGCCGCCCAGGCCGTCGCTCACGCCGCCGACGCCATAGGCGCCGAGGCCGCCGCCGAGACCGACCGACAGCTCGACGGCGTTTCGGATCGAGAACGCGGCGCGCAAGCCGATGGACGCCTGAAGGTCGAAGAGGTTGGTCGCGCGACCCGGCAGCGCGTCACCGAGCGCGTACGGGTGCGAGAAGAACTGGAGCATCGCCTCGACCTCGAGCCACCGGTAGACGACGCGGCCGTAGCGGATGCCGACCCCGAAGCCGCCAGCGAAGCGCTCCTTGTCGGCGCCGAACAGCATACGGCCGCCGATCCAGACCTCGCCCGCGTTGAGCGGGGCCTCGGCGACGCGCTGGCCGCGGCCCTCGACGAGCGCGAGGTCGGCGAGCGTCGGGGATGGAACGACGTACAGATCGGGCAGCGGCACCGGGCGCAGCTTGCCGACGAGGGTGCCGGCAAGGACCGCGCGGCGCGCCTTTTCGAAGGCGCGATAGACCTTGGGACTGACGCTCGTGGGGTCGAGCGTGGCATCGGGCTTGAGCGCGAGCAGCGCCTTGAACTCGGTGACGGCCTCGTCGTGGCGCTCGACGTTGGCCAACGCGAACCCCAGCGACTGCTGCACCTGGATGCGCACGTCGCGCAGCGCGGGCTCGTCGGGGATGAGCGGGCGGGCCTCGCGCAGCTTCGTTATGGCGCAGCCGTAGTTGAGCTGCTCGTAGCAGCGCTGGCCCTCGGTCAGTGCCTTCTGGTACGCGGCGACCGGCGGCTTGGCGACCGCGGCTCCGGCGACGAACATCAGCACGAGCGACCACCGCGCGGTCATCGCGTCACCTCGAAGCGCCCGGAGAGCTCCCAGGTGGCGTTGGGCGCGCCGAAGCGGACGACCACGGTGCGGAAGCCGAGCTTCGCGTCGGGCGCGACCTCGACGCCGAGACAGACCTCGCGCTCGCCGTCTCCGAGCTTCGGCGCGACGAAGCCGGGGCACAGTGGCGCGTCGTTGACGTCCTTCCAGGCCGTACAGGCCCCGGAGGTCCCCGCGACGACGACCGCATCCTGCGCGCCCTCGCTCGTGGTGTTGCCGCCGTAGATGGCCGCGGCGGCGAACCAGATGGGCGATTCGGACAGCGCGATGCGGGCCGCGACGCACTGAAGCCCCGTCGTGACCGTGCCCGGGACGACGGTCACCTTGGGTGCCACGGGGACCGGCACACCGGCGTAGACCCCGCCCTGGCAGCCCAACGGGACGAGGCCCAGCACGACGACGAGACGGCTCCAGCTCATGGGGCGCAGCACGTCGCGGCCGTACACGACTTGGGCTCCGGCGGACAGGCGTTCAACAGGTCGAAGAGCGCCGCCGGTGCGCCCGGTTGCGTCTTGCAGTAGGCGTCGAGCTCCAACCAGCGCGCGGCCAGTGCGGTGACCGTCAGGGGACCAGCAGCGCAGCAGCCGCCCGGCGACACCGAGGATGCCTTGGCGCAGTAGGCCTCGCAGGCGTTGATGGTGGTCGACTGCGCGCACACGGGCGCGATCTCGCTACCGGCACTCAGGTCCCGGCAAGCGCACTGGCTGCGGCAGCGCGCGCTACCGCCAGAGGTGACGCACGTGGCCCCGAGCGGACACGAGTCGCCCTTGAGCGGATCACACGTCTCTGGCAGCGCGGGACGGACGAGGCGACAGGCACCCGAGCCCTGCCCGCTCGGCTTGTCGCAGCGCACGCCGACACCCGCGGGGACCCACGCGGATGGGACGAGGGCCGCGCAGTCGGCGTCCGAGACGCACCGGGTCGTGCCGCAGCCGCCTTCGCGCGTGGCGACGAAGCCCGCCTTCCGCGCCGCGCACGCGTTGGCGAACGTGCGCTCGCCGAGGACGTGCGTCGAGAGTAGGCGGACTCCGGTCGCGGTGTCCTTCCATGCGGTGCCGTCGAGGACGGCGGCGTCGACGGCACCCGGCCAGACGCCGCACACCGGAGCGCTGCCGTCGCAGGTGAGGCCGCCGAAGGCCGTCGTGGCCTCCGCGCAGGCGCACTCGAAGCAGCCCGGACCTGCGCCGAGTTTGGGCTGGAGGCCGAACTCGCAGCTGAGCGTGCAGCCAACCGGGAGCGCGCACGCGGGCTCGCACGGACCGAGGTAGGCGACCTCGACGCCCGTGTGACAGCGTGCGACCGCGGCGTTGCGCCACGTGAGGCCATCGGTCCCGCAGACGGGCTCGACACGCGCGCTGGCGGCCTCGCACGGATCGGCGCAGTCGCACGTCGTGCAGCCCGAGACGACCTTGCGGCCGGCGGCGCCGCACGCAGGCGCGCACTCGGGGGCTTTGCCGCACTTCTCCTCGCAGCTGCGCCCGCTGTCGACGATGGCGACCTGCGCACACTGGGCCTCGCAGGCGGACGCGTAGGTCGTGCCGTCAGCGCCGCAGACCGGCGTCGCGGCGGTCCCGGAGCACGCGCACCCGCAGGTGCCCAGCACGCTCTCGCGGAAGGGCGCGCACTCGATCGCGCGGCAGCCGCACGTGGCGCAACCCGTCTTGGGATCGACTGCGAAGCCCGACGGACAGAGCGCCAGCGGGCAGCCCTGCTCGGCCTGCGTGGGGCAGGTCCCGTTGCCGCACGCTGCGCCATCGCACGTGACGTTCAGCGTATAGGTCCGCCGTGAGTCACCGAGCGGGACGGCGCCCACCAGGACGAGGTAGTCGCCACCTGGCTCGCTGGGCTTGACTGCGACCTCGACTGTCTGCCCCGCATCGCCCTGCCCTCCCTGCGAGGCGCAGCCGCCGTAGCTCCCGTCCGCGCGGCGCGGGCCGTACACGAACACGGCCGGGACGAGCTCACCGTCCTCGAGCTTGACGGAGACCTTCAGCGTGAGGTCGGTGCCCTTGGGGCCATTGAAGACATGGCCGGACAGCTTGCCCGACACCAGGGTGCCTTTGGCCTCGGCGCCGATCTTGGCCGAGAGCACGGTTCCGACGAGCGGCGTCGTGCCATCGAGGTACGGACACGGAAGCTGGACCTTGCCCGAGCCCGAACACGCGACCGCCACCGCGCCCAGCGCAGCGACGATCGGCGCGGCTCGGTGGCTGGACATCAGGCGGGCCCGAACGTGGCGTCGAGGTTCTTGTTGACGTTGGTCTCGACCTTGCCGGCGAGCGCGGTCAACAGGAAGTTGAGGTCGACGACGACCGACACCGCCTGCCCATCCACCGCGAAGCTCGCGGTGAAGCCCTTGCCCTTGGCCGTGGCCGAGGCACCGTCGGGCGCCCAGTCGACGCGATCGAGGTACTTGGAGTAGCTCTCCTGGAACTTGTCGACGAGCCCGCGCGCCTTTTGCTTGGCGTCGTCTAGCGTGGTCTTGTGCACGCGCCGGATGCTGACCTTTGGCATGACTCGCTCCTAGTGACTTGCAGTCCGTCGCTGTCTGTCGCGCCCGGCGCGCACGTCTAGCAGGACTGTCCTACTGCCGCAACCCAGTGATCAGGCGCCGTGAATCCGGGGGAACTCGAACGGGCCGTCGGGCCGACCCTCGATGAACTGGCGGACGATGCCGTTGCTCGTGCCACGAAACTCCTTGGGAGTCCCGTCCAGCAGCACCTCGCCCTTGTAGAGCATCGCGATGCGATCGGCGACGGTGAAGATGCTGCGGAGGTCATGTGAGACGACGACGCTGGTCTTGCCGAAGACGTCCGACAGCTCGCGAATGAGGCGGTCGACGTTGGCGGCCGCGAGCGGGTCGAGGCCGGTCGTCGGCTCGTCGAAGATGACGTACTCGGGGTCCATCGTGAGCGCGCGTGCGATGGCGACGCGCTTGCGCAGTCCGTCGCCGATGTCGGCCGGATAGCGGCCGGCGAGGCGATCCATCTGCACCTTCTCGAGGAAGCCCATCGCCTCGGCCTCGGCCTCCTTCTGCTTGAGGTGGCGGTGCTTGCGCAGCGGGAGCGCGACGTTCTCGACGAGCGTCATGGAGTCGAACAGCGTGGAGTTCTGAAAGACCATCGCGCACTTCTTCCGTACGCGGTAATACTGCTGCTCCGTCAGCTCCGTCACCTCTTCGTCGTCCAGGAAGATGCGCCCGCCATCGGGCCGCAGGAGCCCGACGAGGTGCTTGACCAGCACCGACTTGCCGGCGCCGGAGCTGCCGATGATGAAGCGGACCTCGCCCTTCTCCACGACGAGACTCACGCGCTTGAGCACGACCTTCTGCCCGAAGGCCTTGTCGACCTCGCGAAACTCGATCACATCGGCCCCTTGGACAAGAACAGGAACGAGAAGCCCGAGAGGAGGAAGTCGAGCACGACGACCGAGAAGCTCGCGTTGACGACCGCGCGCGTCGTGGCCGTGCCGACGCCCTCGGAGCCGCCCGACGTCTCGAGCCCCGCCTGCGCCGCAACGATGGGGACCGCCATGCCGTAGGCGACGGCCTTCATGAGCCCGGAGACGACGTCGCCGTAGGCCACGAGCTGGAGGTTGAAGAAGGTGCCCGCGGGGATGTTCCAGAACAGTCCGGCCGCGATGAAGCCCGAGGCGACGCCGATGACGCAGCCGTAGATGGAGAGCAGCGTGGTCTGGATGACAGAGGCTACGAAACGAGGCATGACGAGGTAGTCGACGGGGTCGGCGTTGCACATGCGCAGCGCGTCGACCTGCTCGGTGACGACCATGGAGCCGATCTCGGCCGCGATGCCGGAGCCGACGCGCGTCGCGATCATGAGCCCGGCCATGGTGGGGGCGAACTCGCGCGTCATGATCTGGATGAAGGCCGGCCCGATCATGCTGAAGTCGGGCAGGATGCGCTCGACCTGCACGAGCACCTGGAAGACGCTGATGAGCCCGAGGACGCCGAGCGTGACGGTGATGAAGACCACGCTCTTGTTGCCGATGACGAAGAGCTGCTCGAGGATCTGGCGGCGGCGGCGCTTGAGCGCGCCGGGCTTGATGCACCAGAGCAATGTCTCCAGGAAGAGCGTCGCGCCGCGCCGAAAGGCGGCGAGCGGATAGAGCAGCGGCCGGTTGGCCTTGGACTGGCGCGGAATGGGCCGCTTCGCGCGCTTCTGCGGCTCGGCGGTGGCGGGCGTCGGGGCGAGACTGCTCACTTGCTGAGGACCGTCCAGACCACGCCGACGAAGAAGTCGGCCACAAAGATGGCGATGGCGGCCGCGACCACCGCCGCGTTCACGGCGCGCCCGACGCCCGTGGCCCCGCCGCGTACTGTCAAGCCGTAGTGGCACGAGACGACAGCGATGGCCATGCCGAAGAAGCTGCCCTTCAGCAGACCGAGCAGGTACTCGTCGAGGAGCTGCGCGTCGAAGACCTGGCGAAGGAAAACCTTCATAGGGATGTCGACCATGAGGTCCGCCGTGATGGCGCCGCCGATGAGCGCGAAGAGATCGCCGAGCGCGGTCAGGAGGAACAGCATGACGATCATGGCCAGAAAGCGGGGGACCGCCAAATAGTGAATCGGCTCGATGGCCAGGGCGCGCAGCGCGTCGACCTGCTCGGTGACGACCATCGTCCCGAGCTCGGCCGTGTTGTTGGCGCCCACGCGGCCGGAGAACATGAGGCCAATCAAGATAGGGCCAATCTCGGCGAGCACGGCAAAGCCCGCGGCCCAGCCGACGAAGCTAGTCGCGCCGGACTTTGCGACGAAGTGGCCCGACTGGATGACCATGATGGCGCCCGTGAACAGCGCGGTCATGATGACGATCGGGTAGCTCTTGACGCCGACCTTATAGAAGGCCCGCCAGGTCTCGCGCGCGTCATAGCGCGGCGGAAACAGCGCCCGCGTGATGCGGAGCTGGAGCAGGGCCATGGCGCCGAGGAGCTCCAGGAGCCCCAACGTGTGCGTGCCGAGCGCGCGAACGACGCGGGTCACGCGGCCGCTCCGAGCATGCCGGTCTCCATGAAGAACGTTTTGAGGACCTCGTGGCTCGACGCGCGGCCCTCTTCGGTGGTGCCGCGAAACAGGACGGCGCCCTCGTGCAGCAGGAGCCACTCGTCGCACACGGCCACCATGCGGTCGATGTCGTGGCCGACGATGACGGTGGCCCCGTCGGGGCGATGGAGCCGGCGGATGAGCTCGAAGATCTTGGACGAGGTGACTGGGTCGAGACCCGCGGTCGGGTCGTCGTAGAGCAGAATCGGCGCGCCGGCGATGGTGGCGCGGGCGAGCGCGACGCGCTTCTTCAAGCCGCCGGCGAGCTCATTTGGGAACAGGCGTTCGATGCCGGGCAGCTCGACCTCCGCGAGCCGCTCCGCGACGCGGCGGGTGATCTCGGCCTTCGGAACGCCCATCTGCTCCAGCGGAAATGCGATATTTTGTCCAACGTCCATGAAGTCGAACAGCGCGTAGTTCTGGAACAGGAAGCCCATGCGGTCCCGCACCCGGGCGAGACCGCTCGCGTTCAGCGACTGGAGCGACTGACCGAGCACGGTGACGTCACCGGCGTCCGGCTCGACGAGCCCGGCGAGCATCTTCATCAGCAGACTCTTGCCTACGCCGCCGGGCCCGATGATCCCGAGGATGCGCCCCCGGAACACCTCGACGCCGACGTCCAGCAAAATGGGTTCGCCCCCAAAGGACTTGTAGAGCCCCGTGGCCACGATCAGTTGCTCTTGCCCTGCGTCGCGAATGGACACGCTCACTACCTGTTGGCCGCCGGAGGGCCGGGGTGATTCTCTCGCACGCGGCGGCTGTACTTCGATTCGGGCCAGTCGCGCAACAGCGCCTCGAAGCGCGCGCGGGCGAGGTCCGCGCGGCCGGCACGCTGCCAGGCGTGCGCCTCCCACCAGAGCGCGTCGTCTTTCAACAGCGACAGCGGGTACTCCACGGGGATGCGGGCAAATGCCTGCGCGGCGGACTCGTAGGCGTGGAGATCCTGGAACAGGACCTGCGCCTTGCGAAACGCGGCCCACTTGTAGTTCTTGATCTCGTAGCTCCCGAGCCAGGTCTCCTCGCGGGTGGACAGCAGGCGCTCGAGCAGGTCGATCTCGGCCGCGAATCTGCCGCGGCGATGATGGATGAGGCTGGCCTCCCAGATGGCGTCGTCCCAGATGGGGCTCGTGGTGAAGCCCCACCGCGCCAGGATCTTCTCGTAGAGCGCGAGCGCGCGGGCGTCGCCGGCCTCCGTCTCCCGATCGAAGGCGATGCGCGCCGCCTCGTAGAGGAAGTTGTCGGCCATGGCCGAATTCGGCGCGGAGCGATAGCGCTCACGACACCAGCGCACGAAGATGCGCCGACCGGCCTCGGACTCGCGATAGTGACCGCGCAGGTAGAGGAAGGCCCGATGCCCCCAGACGGTGCTCGGGAAGCGCTCGACGACGCGATGGAGCCGACGCAAGGCGCCCGCGTCGTCGCCTCGATCCCCCTGGAGTCGGGCTCGGAGGTACTGCGCCTTGGCGCGGCGGTCGGCGTCGTCCTTGCGCGTGCGCGCACCGAGCTCCTTGAGCGCCGCTTCGGCCTCGGCGAAGCGACCGGCACGCCGCAACGCCTCGGCCTGGCGAAAGCGCATCGCGACGCGGTCTCCCTCCCACTGCGCGCGCCGCTCGAGCTCGGCAAAGCGGGCGCGAGCGCCCTCGTAGTCGCGGTCGTCGAGCAGCTTCTCGGCGAGCACGGCGTCGTCGTGCCAGCGGATCTCGTGTGGATCGATGGCGCACCCGAGGCACGAGAGCGCGAGCAACAGCGTCGCCTGTCTCATGAGGCGCCCACGATGTCGGTGAGCAGCGCCGCGTGAATGCAGCCGTTGGAGGCCACGATCGACGCGGCGGACGGGTCGAACGCGCCGCCCTCCCAGGTACTCGTGCGACCGCCGGCCTCTTCGACGAGGAGCGACGCGGCGCACGTGTCCCAGGGCTTGAGCCCACGCTCGAAGAAGCCGTCCAGACGCCCGCACGCGACCAGGCACTGATCGTAGGCCGCGGAGCCCGTACGGCGAATGTCATGAGCCAGCGCGAGCGTGCGACTGACGGGCCGAAGGAGCGCCTCGAGCTGCGCGCGCCGGTCGTACGGGAAGCCGGTGGCGAGCAGACTCTCGGCGAGCGCCGTCGTCGGGCTCACGTGGATGGGACGCCCGTTGCGCGTCGCGCCCCGACCACGTGCGGCGACGAAGGTCTCGGCCGACATCGGCGCGTGGCATACGCCGGCGACGCGCTGCCCATCATGGGTGAGGCCAATGGCGACCATGAAGATGGGAAAGCCGTGGACGAAGTTGGTCGTGCCGTCCAGCGGATCAACGACCCACGCCCAGCCGCTTTGGCCGGCAGACGCAGACCCCTCCTCAGCCACGACGGTGTCGTTTGGAAACGCGTACGTCAGCCGCTCGACGATGAGCGCCTCGCTCGCGCGATCGGCCGCGCTGACCAGGTCGACGTCCCCTTTCTTGTCGTAGCCGTCGAGGCGCCCGAACCAGTCGAGGAGCACTCGGCCGGCAGCCAGAGCTACATCGGTCGCGCAGTCGAGGCGCTGCTGGCAGGCGGGGGTGAGAGCCACGAGCACCGGGCGAGTCTAGCGCGAAGTCCGCCGAAAATCGCCGATGAGCGGCGGGATTCTGGTCAGGTCGCGGAGGTCGTGGGCGGCGTCGGCGTTGGCGTGCTGGGCGCCGCCGGCGTTGGCGCAGGCGAGGCCGCAGCGGTCTTCGCCGAATCACTCGCGCTGGAAGTGCTCGCGGACGTCGCCGCTTTGCTCGACCCGTATCCGTCCTTGTACCAACCGCCGCCTTTCAATGCGAACGTAGTACGCGAAACGACACGGGCGACCTGCTCATGCGTCGCCCCGCACTGAGGGCAATCCGGGACGGCCGCTCCAACCTTCTGGAGCAGCTCGAAGACGTCATTGCAGCCGTTGCATCGGTACTCGTAGATCGGCATGGGCGCAAAATAAGTGACCTCGCCGGCTTGTCAACAGCCGTGATGATGGGCGAGCACCGTCCACAGGGAGCGATCGGAGCACCTGGGGACGCGTGTCCCCAACGCGTGCGGGGGGCGTGGGCCCCAAGGCCCCAGCCGGACCCGGGTCCGCGGGGTGCTCCACCACGGCGCGGCCTGACCCCTTGGCTTGCCGTGCCATCGTGGCCTATACTCGGCGCGGTGCTTGGGGCGGTTCGCGGTGCGGCATGAGTCGTGCAGGGCCGCGATCGAACGCCGAAGAGCTTGGGACCGCCGGGGTCCAGGCGCAGAAGATCTCGAGAACGGTGCAGGGAGGACGCAGCATGAGCGACGGTTATTTCTCGCAGTTCGAGAAGGACTTCTGGCCAAAGAAGACGGCGCCGAGCGGCTACGCATGGCCCAAGCTGGGTACCCCGGGCCCGTGGTCCGGCGGCAGCTATCCCGCGCTCGCCACGCCCAAGGCCGGTCCCGGTGGCAGCTATCCGGATCTCAAGAGCCCTGGCCCGTGGGAGGGCTCCGACTACGGGAAAGAGACGTACTGGCCCAAGAAGTCCGGTCCGTCGAGCTACAAGTGGAAAGAGCTCGAGCCGCAAAAGAAGTGGCCGGGCATGCAGCTCCCGTCGATGCGCACCGATGACCATTGGGGGGAGTTTCCCTTCCGCGTCGAGATCGAGGGCCTCAGCGTCGGCGCCTTCACCAAGGTCGACGGCCTCAACATCAACGTCGAGCAGATTGAGTACGCTCACGGCGACGACCTCACCCCCAAGAAGCGGGCGGGACGTATCAAAGTTGACAACGTAAAGTTGTCCAAGGGGTACATCAACACCGCGGACCTCTACAACTGGTGCGACGAGGCCATGAAGGGGGACCCCAAGCGCAAGTCGGTCTCGGTCATCCTGCTCTCGGACGACCACGCGACCGAGCTCTGCCGCTACAATCTCTTCGACTGCTGGCCCTGCAAGTGGTCGGGCTTCCGCCTCGACGCCAAGGGCAACGGCGCGCTAGTCGAAGAGATCGAGTTCGTCGTGGAGTCCATGAAGCGCGGCTAGCTTCACACTCGCCCCGCGCACCGCGTCGGGCTTCCTACCTCAGATGCCATCGACTCTCGTGGGCGACGCCGCACCGGACGCACTACGCGCGCTGGTGGCCGACGACGAACGCAACATCCGCAAGACGCTCGGGCTCTGCCTCGAGTCGTTCGGCTGTCGCGCGGTGCTGGCCTCGAACGCGCGAGAGGCACTCGAGGCACTCGAGCGCCACGCGATCGATCTGGCCTTCGTCGATCTCCGCTTCGGGGAGGCCAACGGCCTCGATGTGTTGGGCCAGCTTCTGGCCACTCGTCCCCGCCTGCCGATCGTCATCGTCACCGCATACGCCTCGGTGGACTCCGCGGTCGAGGCCATGCGTCGTGGCGCCGTCGACTACCTCCCAAAGCCGTTCACGCCAGCGCAGATTCAGCTCGTCGTCGACCGCCAGCGTGCCCAGCTGGCGTTGACCCGGCAGGTGGCCTCGCTCGAAGCCCAGCTGAAGGCCGAGGTCCCCGAGGCGGGTCTCACGACGGCGTCGCCTGCGCAGCGCGCCGTGTTGGACATCGTGACGCGCGCGGCGACTTCGGACGCACCGATTCTGCTGCGCGGCGAGAACGGCACGGGCAAGGGGGTCCTTGCGCGGACCATCCACGCCCAGAGCCGACGCCGTGAGCATCCGTTTGCGACCGTGTCGTGCCCGACGTTGACCGAGGAGCTCCTGACGAGCGAGCTGTTCGGACATGCGCGCGGCGCTTTTACGGGCGCCGTGCGCGACCAGCCAGGTCGGGTCGAGTCGGCCGAGCGCGGGACGCTGTTCTTGGACGAGATTGGCGAGATCCCGCCGTCGTTACAGGCCAAGCTGTTGCGCTTCGTGCAGGAGAGGAACTTCGAGCGCGTTGGCGAATCTCGCACGCGGCACGCGGACGTGCGCCTCATCGCTGCCACCAACCGCGATCTCGACGCGGACGTCGCCGCGGGGCGCTTTCGCGAGGACCTGCTCTATCGCCTCAATGTCGTCGAGATCCGCGTCCCGGCGCTGCGCGAGCGCCCCGAGGACCTTCTCCCCATGGCACGACGCTTCCTGGCCTTCTTCGCCGCGGCGGCCGGGCGCAAGGTCCCCGTGCTCGCGCCGGATGCCGAACTCGCGCTTACGTCTCACAGCTGGCCGGGTAACCTCCGGGAACTGCGCAACGCGATGGAGCGCATCATCATTCTCTGGCCTGGCGAGCGTGTGCCGGCCGAGGCCCTGCCTGGGCGGATCGCGGGACGGTCCCACGCCGCGGCGGCGGTCATCGGCGCGGACCTGACTCTGGAGATGCTCGAGCGCGAACACATTGCCCGCATGGTGGGCCGAACGGCGACACGCGAAGAGGCGGCCCGGATTCTGGGCGTCGATCCATCGACGCTGTGGCGCAAGCTCCGCCGCTGGGAGGAGACATGAGGCTCGCGACGCTCATCACCAAGGCACGCCTCGTGGACCTACAGACCGCCGATCGTGCCGAGGCGCTCCACCTCTTGGCCGAGTCCGTTGCCTCGGCGCTGCCGAGCCTGACGACAGAGGCCCTCGTGCGCCTCATCGACGAGCGGGAGCGGCTCGGCTCGACGGGCCTCGGCGAGGGCGTCGCGGTGCCACACGTGCGCACCGGGGCCGTGCCGTCACTCGTGGTCGCGCTCGGGCGGTCAGTGCACGGTATCGCGCTCGGCGCGACCGACGGTCAGGCCGCGCACCTCATCTTCTTGCTCGTCTCGCCCGAGGGTCACGGCGGTCCCTACCTGCGGGCTCTGGCCCGTGTCGCCAAGCTGGCCTCGAGCCTCACCTGGCGTGACGCGCTTCAGAGCGCACATGATCCTGACGCGGCGCTCGCGGTACTGGCTGCGTTCGACGACACGGACTGACACGCACCCGCCGCCACCGCCACCGCCGCTCAGCCGGGCGCGTCGGGCACTGCGGGGACGGTAAACCAGAAGGCTGAACCACCGCCCTCGCGAGCATCGACCCCAATGCTGCCGCTGTGCGCGAGCACGATGTCCTTCGCGATCGACAGGCCGAGACCGATGCGGCCGTGCAGGCCGTCAGGGACCTGAAAGAAGCGCTCGAAGATGCGCGTCCGATACTCCTCGGGGACACCGGGCCCCGTATCGAGGACGCGAAAGCAGACACCTAGAACGTCGGGCCGGGCCTCGACCCGCACAACGCCCCCGGACGGTGTATGGCGCAACGCGTTGGTCGTGAGGTTGGTCAGAACGAGGGCGAGGCGCTCGGCGTCGCCGCGGACGAACGGCAACGACGGCGTCGACTGGACCTCCAACGTCACGCCGCGCTGGCGGGCCTCCGCCGCATGGGCGACGGCCAGGTCGGCCAGCAGCACCTCCGGCGAGACGGCTTCCGGTCGCAGCGCGACGTTGCCCGCTTGGAGGCGCGCGACGTCCAGGAGATCGTCGACGATGCCCTGGAGCCTCTCGCAGTCCTCACGCGCCGCGAACATGAGGTCCGCTTGCTTCTCCGTGACGGGCCCGGCTGCACCCTCGTAGCAGAGGTGAATCGCGAGCCGCAGCGACGTGAGCGGTGTCCGGAACTGATGAGCCACGGTCGCGACGAGGTCGTTGCGCAGCTCATCGAAGCGATGGAGTCGTGTGACGTCGTGAAGCAACACGGTCACGCCCACGATCGCGTGTGACTCGCCATACAACGCCGTCGCGCGGGGGAGCAGATGCGTCGCGCCGTCGGCGGTCATGATTGCGACGGCCTCGTCGAAGCCACGTGGCGCGAAGGGGCCGCGACCGGAGACCACGTGGTCCCGCGCGGCGGCCAGCACGCTGCGAATCGCCGGATCGACACCCGCGAGGGGATCGGCGCCCGATGCGTCGAGTCGAATGCCGAGCTGGTCCTCCGCGGCGCGATTCACGTCGAGCACCGTCCCGTCGAGGTTCAGCATCACGACCGGGTCCGGCAGGCTGTCGATCGCAGCGCGTGCAGCCTGCTGCGCGCGAAGGAGATCGCCGAGCGAACTGCGCCGATAGTGGCCCAGGTGCTCGGCCATCGCGTTGAACTCGCGGCCCACCGTGGCGATCTCGTCGCGCCCCCGGACCTGCGCACGGGCCTCCAGGTCGCCTTCGGCCAGTCGACGCGCAGCCTGACCGAGGCTCTCGAGCGGTCGGAGCAGGCGACTGGTCAACGTCAGCGACGTGGCAAACCCGAGCAGCAGCGCGACCAGCGCACCCGCGATCAGGAGCTCATTGGTGCGGTCGGCGGTGCGTCGCGCAGCCTCGCTGCGAAGAACCATCGCGTCCTGGTTGATGGTCAAGACACGGTGGGTCGCAGCGCGCACCTCGCGCGCCAGAGGCCCGGTGACCTCGAAATACCACGAGCGCCGTTCCTGTGGAGCCAAGGCGTCGAGCGTCGTCACACTCTCACGAAAGCGCGCCCACGCGGAACGCAAGGCCGCTACGGCCTCTGTCTCTCCGGGCTCGGTGATGTTGTCTGCAGCCATGGCGAGCTCCGCCTCAAAGACCTCCGCGGCCTCCCCGAGCGGCGGAGCCTCGAGCGGCTGACCGGACGCCAGCGTCGCGAGGCGTGTGTGATCGATACGCTCGAGTGCGTCTCGCATCCGCTGCGCGCAGAGGACGCTGCGGTAGTTGTCCTCGAGGATGGACTCCGCGCTCCGGCCGAGGCGTGTGACCGTCGCGAGCGACAACACGGCCAGGACGCCGAGCGCGAGCACGAGCGGGACCTGGGCCAGCGCGATCTTGGTGCGCAGCGTCATTCGAGCCGCTCCAGGCTGGCCTCGGAGACGATGTGGAGGTCGAAGTCCGCGGCGTCGACCAAGAATCGGCGCACGAGGTCACGCCCGAGCCAACGTCGCCACCAGGGCTCCGGCAGGCGGGCGACGATCAGGTGGCCGACGCGATGGGAGCGACCGAAGTCGAGCACGGCGGCGACCGGGTCCGCCCGCTGGAGCCGGACGACCTCTGCGCCGAGCTCGCGCGCGGTCTCGATGGTGCGATGCAGGACGCGCTGCGCCGTCGCGTCGATGAGGTGAGGCGCATCCGACGGCGTCTCGACATAGACGACGTACCAGTCCGTCGCGAGGCGCCCCGCGAGGCGCGAACCACGCCGCAGCAGGGCTGTGGCACGTGGAGCGCCCGGATGGAGGTAGACCAGCACTCGCTCCAGCGAGCGGGACGCCATCGCGCGGGCACCGGTCGCGTTGGTCGCCGAACGCTCGACGGACTCGGCCACCTCCCGCAGGGCCAGCTCACGCAGGGTCGCCAGGTTGGAGGCGCAGAAGAAGTTGTCGAGCGCCCAGGGCACCTTCTCGGGTGCGTAGATCTTGCCGGCACGGAGCCGCTCGAGGAGGTCCTCGGGGGCGAGATCGATGTTGACGACCTGATCGGCGTGGTTGAGGAACGTGTCTGGCAAGGTCTCACGGACGACGACACCGGTGGCGCTCTCGATGAGCCCGTTGAGGGACTTGAGGTGCTGGACGTTGAAGGCGCAGATGACGTTGATGCCCGCGCTGAGCAACTCGACGATGTCCTCCCATCGCCGGCCATGGCGACTACCGGGTGCGTTCGTGTGGGCGACCTCGTCGACGATGGCGACCTCCGGTCGGCGCGTGAGGACCGCGTCGAGGTCCATCTCGTCGACGGCCACGCCGCGATACTCGATGTGGCGGCGGGGCACGATCTCGAGCCCGTCGAGCAAGGCGACGGTCTCGGCGCGCCCGTGCGTCTCGACGAAGCCCACCACGACGTCGACGCTGCGCCTTCGCAGCGCATGCGCCTCTTCGAGCATCTGGTAGGTCTTGCCGACGCCCGCTGCGAAGCCAATGTAGACCTTGAGCCGCCCGCGCTTTTGGCGCTCGACGAGCTCGAGGAAGTCCTCCGGTCGCGTGCGCTTCACGGAGGGGCCTGGGGCCGGACCTCGGCGCGGGGGGCCGGTCTCCCGAACTGGCGATCGAGCGCCAGGTTGAGCTCGAGCACGTTCACACGGGCCCCGCCGATGAAGCCGAGAAGCGGCGCGCGCGTTTCGGCGTCGAGCGTCGAGAGCAGGCGGCTCAGTGCGATACCACGGGCTTGCGCGACGCGCGGAGCCTGCCATCGGGCCGCGGCGGGTGAGAGGTGTGGGTCGAGGCCGCTGCCGGACGCCGTGACCAGGTCGACTGGAATCTCGTCCGGCGCCCCTGGATTCTCGGCCCGCAGGCGGGCAACGTCGGCCTCCAGTCGATCCCGCAGGCCCTGAGACGTGGGGCCGAGGTTCGACGCGCCGGACTTCAGCCCGTCGTAGCCCCCAGCCGAGGGACGTGGCTGAAAGTACGCCGGCGACACGAACGACTGCCCGATGAGCTCCGAGCCCACGATGACGCCCCGCCGGTCGGTGACGAGCGAGCCCTGGGCGCGGCTCGGAAAGAGGAGCTGCGCGACGGCGGTGACCAGCATCGGGTAGACGAGACCGCAGACCACGAGCGTGACGACGACCGCGCGCGTGGCGGTCGCCAGCGCAGGCATCAGCCCAAGCCGAGGCTGCGACGAGGGACCCTGCGTCATGTGGCCTCCCATCAGGCGAGTCCGACGGCGACGAGGCCGAGGTCGATGAGCTTGATTCCGGCGAAGGGCAGGAGCACTCCGCCCAACCCATAGATCGCGAGCAGCCGGCGGAGCAAGGGCGCCGCGCCGAGCCTACGACCACAGCGGTATGA
>SXOX01000232.1 GCA_005776585.1 Pseudomonadota bacterium
CGGCACCAACGGCAGCGCCCTCAAACCCGACCACGGAAACCGTGCGCCACGTCCCGACCGGTCCGCGAAGGCCGAGACGCCAGGCCCACCGCGAGCGGCGGTCTCGGGCAACGCGAAGCGAACCCCGCAGCACGGCGCGCACCGCGCCGTGCGAGGACCGCGAGCGGTGCACGAGACCGTCGCTCGCGGGACGACCTCCGGATTCACCCCTCGCCTCCGCCGCCGATCCCACGGCTCACCACGCGATGCTCAACGTCCATCGGGTCGACGCAACGCGTCAGAACGAGTACGGTCGCGCGATGCTCGCTGAGCCAACCGCAGTACGGAAGACGCGCCCCACCCGTTGGGCGCTAGCGCTCGCGTGCGTGCTGGCGGCTGCCTCGGGTTGCAAGCGACAACGCTCGGTCGAGCCGCTGCGTGTGCTGCTGGCGGGCTGCGTCGGCGTGCACCGCGGCGGCACCTGCGAGATCTCCGGCTCGGCGCGGCTCGTGTTGCACGTGAGGACGCGTGCCGACGAGGTCGCGTTGATGGTCGATGGCAACGTGGTGACGCCAGCGCTCGTGCAGCGGGTCGAAGACGGCGTCCGCATCGAGGCGGCGATCTCTGGTGAGCGCGAGCTGTCGGTCGTCGCGACCGAGATGGACGGTCCGCGGCAGTGGCGCGTCGCGCTCCGCCAGCGGGAGCCGGTCGAGGCCGTCGCCGATGCCCAGCTCATCGCACGCACCAGCGGCGCGGAGGCCGCCATCGCACGGCTCGAGCGCGTTCTCGACGGAGCGGACGACGCGCTCAAGTCGACCATCACCTCGGCGCTCGGCCGCTTGCTGGCCGAGAGCGGCCGCCGAGAGCATGCGAGCGCGCGGCTGCGCGAGTCGCTCTCGATGCATCGTCACCTGGGCCGCGTCGCCCAGGAGGTCGATGACGCGGTCGTCATTGCGCGACTGGGGCTCGAGGATGCCGCGGACCTCGGCGGCTTGAAGCGGCTGCTGACCGCGATGGGGACCGTCCCGGACTTCGCCGCCGATCGCGCCGCGGAGTTGGCCATCGCGCGTGCCCGGCTCGATCTCCGGCTGGGCTCGACCCGCGAGGCCGCGCTCGATCTCGAGCAGGCCGACGGACTCGCGCGCCGGCTCGGGCTGACGGAGGTCCAACGGGAGATCGCCGCCCTGCGCGGCGTGGCCACGACGCCGCTGGACGAGGGGAGCGACTGTCGCGCCGCGGCGCTCGATCTCACGCCGGTCGAGGCCGCACTCGAAGCGCCACACGGCGGCGCGGGCTCGAAGCGCAGCGGCGAGCTCCGGACCCAGGCCGAGGCCCTCGTCGGCCTGGCGAAGCGCACGTGCCTGCCCACCTCGCCGGTGCTCGCGCGCTCCCATGCGCTGTTGGCCATCGCGAGCGCGCTCGACGGGCGGGCCGATGCGGCGGAGGCGGCCCTCATCGACGCCAAGCAGGTCCTCGCCTCGGGGACCGCGCCCGAGGTCGGCGCCGACGTGCTGCGCGCGCGCATCCTGGTTGCCGAGACCCGGCGCGACACGCGGACGACCGACGACCTGCTCGACGACCTGTGGCTCCGGGCCCGTGCCGCGCGCAACGTCGGCCTCGCTCAGTGGGCGGCCTATCACGTCGGCCGCGTCCGCGAGCAGGCCGGGGTCCTGGAGTCCGCGCTCATCGCCTACGATCTGGCGCTCGCCGTCGAGGAGACGACGCCGGGCGCGACCATTACGCACGGCGCCTCCGTCCGCGAAGACGCCCTGGGCCGCCGCGTCGCGATCGCGCTCCGACTCGGCAAGGAGGGTGACGCGCTGTCGGCGCTGCGGCGTCAGAACCGCCGTGCGTGGCTCGAGCGGCTGCGCGATCGGGCCATCGAAGGCACGATGGGGCAGGCCCGCACCAACTTCGAGGAGCGGCTGGCCGATCTCGAGAGCCACCGCGCGAGCTTCGCCGCCGACGCCGTGCGTGAGTGGCGCCTGCCACGCAGCGAGGTCGAGGGCCTCGTCGACCGCCTGCGCAGTGCCAGTCGCATGCTGGTGCGCCTCGAGCGGCTCGTGCTCAACACCCTGCCTGCGCTGCTACCGAGCGCGATCTCTCGACCGGCTCCAGGCGAGGTCATCCTCTCCTTCGTGCGCATCCCCTCGGGTACGGCCGGCTTCCTGCTGACGGAGTCGGGCCTCTCCACCGCGGCCATCGACGACACGCACGGCGGTGACTCGCCGATGGCTCGCGCGCAGGCGCTCGCGGAGCCCTTCGGGAGTCAGCTCGCCCCGGCGCAGCGCGTGCGCGTCGTCGGGGACGCGGCCACGCTGCGTCTGCCCTGGCACGCCTTGCCCGATGCCGACGGCCGGACGCTTGGGTCCACCCGCGCCGTCGTGCGCTCGACCGATCTCGGGCTCACGGGCGGGGTGGGCCTGGAGCGCGCGTGCCTCATCGCCAGCGGCGCGGGCATCGGCGCCGGACCGCTCGCGGTGGCGCTCTCGAAGGCGCTGCCTCTGGGAGTCCAGTCCGCGATCGGCGCGCGGCACGGTGCGGATCTGGCGCGAAAGTGCGCGCGCTCGGCCAGCGTCCTGGCGGTCCTCGGTCAGATCACGGTCGCTGGTGTCGGCGGTCGCGAGGTCGGCCTCAAGCTCGCCGCGGGCGGCTGGTGGGGGACGAGCGAGGTCGCCGCGAGCGAGTTCGTGCCGCGCTTTGCGATCGTCGCGGGAGACGTCGTCGAGGGTGGCCGCGACGCGACGGCGCGGCTGTGCGAGACGCTCGCGGCCGCGGGGACGCAGGCCGTGCTCTGTCTGTTGCCGAGCCCCGCGCTCGAGGCCAATCGCGCGGCATTGCTAGACGCGGTGGGGGCTGATCTCGAACGCTGGTTCTCGGACGCGCCGGCCACCTACGCGTCGCTGTTGTCCCACTGGCCCGCGGACGCAGTCGAGGCGCTTCCGGACGTGCTGCTGTACGTGCCCTGACGGCTTGCCTCGAAGGCCGCAATCCCCTACCGTGCCGGGCCGTGCTGAACGTGGCCAAAGCTGCACCGCCGACGCTGCCGGGCTCTGCGCCGGGCGTGACCGACGACCCCGACGGCCCCGTTGGCTTCGCTCCCGCGCACCTGCCGCTGCTTGGATTCGACCCATCCACCCTGCGCGTGCCGGCCGGTCCCCCCGAGTGGGCGGTCCGCTTGCTGGTGCTCATCGCCGCGTGCGCCCTGTTCCTGCCGCACCTGGGCTCCTTCGGCCTGTGGGACCCGTGGGAGACGCACTACGGCGAGGTGACGCGGTACATGATCGAGACCCACGACTGGGTCCATCCCTGGTGGGGCTACAAGGGCGAGAAGATCGGCGGCGATCCCGGACCGGGTGAGAACTTCTGGTCCAAGCCCATCCTCCTTTTTTGGATGGAGGCCGCGACCATCAAGACCATCGGCCTCTCGGAGCTCGCGATTCGGCTGCCGGTCGCGCTCGTCACCATCCTCGCCGTATTCATGACCTACGTGTGCGTCGCGCACCTGCTCGGCCGCAAGAAGGGGCTCCTCGCCGCGCTCGTCCTCGCGACGTGCCCGCAGTGGGCCCAGGTCTCGCGCCAGTCGCAGACGGACATGCCGTTCGTCGCCATGCTCACCGTCGCCATGGTCACGTTCGCCGTGGCCGCCTTCGCCCGGCCCAAGGAGACGAGCGACCGAGGCATCTGGGCCCGACTGACCTTCATGACGCTGTTCCTGCTGGGGCTCGTCCTACCGCAGCTCTTCATCGTCATAGCCGACGTAAAGCACGCGCTTCCAGTGGGACCGGATGGCCGCACGAGCGCGTTCGACCAGTGGCGCATGACCGGCCTCTTTCAGGCGCTCACGTTCTGCGTCGTGCTCGTCCCGCTCCTCATCTCGATGTGGGCCCCGGCGCTCACGCACTGGCGCGAGCACGGCGGGCGCTTCACGCCGGAGCAGCGCGACGAGTTGTGGCGCAAGTGCTACCTCTGGCTCTTCTACGCGTTTTGCGGCCTGGCGCTCATGGGCAAGGGCCTGCTCGGCTTCGCGCTCCCCGGGGCGATCCTGTTCGTCTACCTCTTGCTGAGCGGCGAGTGGTCGCTGCTGCTGCAACGGCGCCCCGATGGCCAGGGCTGGCGCGGCCGGGTGGAGCTGTGGCGCGGCATCGCCATTTTCGTCTGCGTCGGCTTCCCGTGGTACGTCGGCCTCTTGTCGGGCCCCGACGGCGCGGGCTTCTACGCGCGCTTCTTCATCCACGACCACTTCAACCGCCTCGGCGCCGGCGTCCACGAGCTCGACGACGGCACGTTCGAGCACTTCTGGAAGTGGCTCGGCTTTGGCACCTGGCCCTGGGTGGCCTTCATGCCGGTCGCGCTCGTGCCGCTGGTGCGCCTGCGGCTCGCGGACAAGTCGCCTGAGAGCCGCCTGCGCCTCTTCCTGTTCCTCTGGTACTTCATCGCCTACGTGCTCTTCACGCTCTCGCAGACCAAGTTCCATCACTACATCTTCCCGGCGCTGCCCCCGTTGGCGCTGCTGACCGCGTGGGGCCTGCACGACCTGCTCGCCGATCGCACGACCATGTCCCGCATGCTGGTCGCGGCCGGGATCGGGCTCTTTGCCGTCGTCTCATGGGATATCAGCCACGAGCCGCAGCACTTCCGAAATCAGTACACCTACAAGTACGACCGGGAGTACCCGTCCGACGAGCAGCGCCCCATCGACCGGAACGCGCGCATCGAATACTCGCCGGGAGACGACTTCGAACCCAAGAAGACCTGGGCGGAGGGCGAGTTCTACAAGCACACGCCCGCGTCGCTGCACGCGGTGCTGAACGTGCGGGCGTTCCGCTTCGAGACGTTCATTCCTGCCATGGCCGCCCTCGGCGGTCTCGGGCTGCTCCTCATGCTGTTTCGCTCCCGTCTGCGCGCGGTGGGCCTGGGCCTCGTCGGCCTCCAAGGCGCGTTGGGCGCGGCGTGGACGCTCAACTACTACATGCCGTCGCTCGCGCCGCACTGGAGCCAGAAGTACCTGTTCGAGCGCTACTACGACACGTGTGTTCGCGCCAAGAACCCGCCGGACATCGAGGAGGCCTTCACTCCGCTGATTGCGGGCACGTCGCTCGAAGAGTTCTTCGCGCCGCAGGGCAAGCGCGTGTGCGAAGAGGAGGTCATCTCCTGGTTGCTCACCTGGCGTGGCGAGACGTACTATTCAAACAACGTCATTCGACCGCTACTCAAGGAGAACACGCAGTTCGAGCCCTACATGAAGGAGCTCAACCGGGGCGCCCGGTTCTACATCCACATCGAGCGCTCCCGCATGAAGCAGGTCAAGAGCAAGCTCGACGCGTTCGCCAAGAAGGAGACGGGCAACCCGCACTTCCGGGGCATCAAGGACTACAACGTCACCCTCGAACACGGCGAGAACTACTGGTTCGTGCTGCTCAAGGCCGACCCGGTGTGCAAGGACGGCTTCACTCAGGATCGGGTCGGGCGTTGCCTCCCCGTGTCCGCCCAGCGGGATTGAGTCAAGACTCGCGCCAAAGGTGTCGATGAGAACGCCGTGATGATCTCGCCCCCCCGTGCGCTCGCCGCGCTGTCGCTCCTGCTGCTCGCCGTCGCGTGTGAGCCCAAACCCATCGCCGGCTTGGAGGCCCTCTCGCGGGGAACGAAGGACGTCGTCCAAGTGGACGATCGCCCCATGCCGGGGGGCAAGACGATTGCGGCGACGCTGTCGTTGCTCGACCCGAGCCTGCGCGACCCCAAGGCGCTGGACGCGCGCCGGATCGAGTTCGAGGAGGCGATTGGTGCGCTGGTCCCCGACCCCGAGCAGCGCAAGCGGCTCGGCCTCCAACGCCTTGTCCAGTGGCACAAGCTCTACACGCAGCACCTGACGCAGCACGAGAGCGATCTCGCCGCGCATGAGCGTCGTCTGCGAGAGCTGCTCAAGCCGCCGCGCAGCGCGTGGCTGGAGGTGCTCGACAATGGGAACGCGCGGTTGTGCGAGAAGGCGCCGCCGCCGCCACCGCCTGCGCCGGAGACCGACGATGCGGCCGAGCCCAAGAAAGGCAAGAAGGCCAAGACCGCCGAGCCCGCGCCGTGCCCGCCGCCACCGCCCGAGCCGGTCTGCAAGCCGGTCCCAGGGCTGGGAACCGTCTTCGACGACCTCGACCACATCGCCCGCAGCGTGCGCTCGCTGACCGAATCCCAGTGGTACCTGCTCTCGCACCTCGCCCGGCTGCGCGCGACGCTCGACCCGGGTGCGCCAGGTGACCTGCCTTCCGACCCCGAAGCGACGCCGCGCGGGCGCTAGCCGCGACCCGTACGAGAGCGCATTGCCAGCGTGCCGGACGACTGGTAGGAAGACCTGCGACTGAACGCTGACCAATGCTCGACGTGAGGCCTCCCATGCGCATCTTCATCCTCTTGAGCACCGCACTGCTTGCCTGCACTTCAGGGGTGGCCCTCACCGCCGGGGCGGAGCCCCCCAAGAAGGACGGACCCAACAAGTACGGCAAGCCCGAGGTCGACCCGCAGGTCCAGAAGGACTACCGCGAGAAGGCGAAGGCGAGCACCTGCAAGGACGGCATCCCATGGCTCGAGGGCAACTGGCAGTTCGTCGGGGACTCCAAGGTGCCGGGCTTCAAGGACACCATCAGCATTCGCGGGGCGACGTTCACGGAGAAGATCGAGGGCGGCGTCGGCAAGGACCGCGAGGAGGCCACGCTGCACGGGCGCATCGACTGCCTGTTCAAGAATCGGATCCTCATCACCATCGAGAAGGCCGTCCCCGAAGGCGCCTTCGGCAACCGCAGTGGGGACGACTACCCGTGTGACCTGCTCGGCGCCATCGACCAGACGGACCGCGACCGCTTCCTGCTCGTGTGCTTCACGGAGTGGGACCTGCGCACCGTCAAGGGCCTGGACTTCGAGTTCAATCGCATCAAGAACCCGGCGAGCAAGTAAGCGCTACTTCGCTTTCGCGGGCCCCGACTTCTTCTTCTCTTCGGGCGGGCGCGGCTTGTAGAGCACGACCGTCTTGCCGATGACCTGCACGAGCGCTGCGTCCGCGCCCTCGGAGAGTTGGGACGCGGCCTCGTGCTTGTCGGTCGGGCACGTCTGGAGCAGCTTGACCTTGATGAGCTCGTGGGCCCGCACCTGCTCCGCCGTCTGCGCGAGCACGGCGTCGGTCACGCCCTCTTTCCCCACCATCACGACCGGATTGAGCGGATGCGCGCGGGCCTTGAGACCTTGACGCTCCTGCTTGGAGAGCGCGACGGGCATCAGAAGCGGAGCTCGGTGAACACGCCGCCGCCACCGGGGAGGTTCCACG
The DNA here is from genome assembly GCA_005776585.1 of Pseudomonadota bacterium. GTDB lineage: Bacteria > Myxococcota_A > UBA9042 > SXOX01. The sequence continues at coordinate 7,289 of SXOX01000232.1, forward strand.
GCGCGACGGTGAACCGCGGGGCTCGGGGCTGGAGGTCGTCTGCGTCGGCGGACATGGCGTCAGTGTCTTCAATCTTGTAGACGAAGAACGCCACGATGCCACCGATGATCACGGCGCCGCCGATGCCGGCCAGCGTGCCCGCGACGCGCCCCATCGTCTGGCCATCGGTTGCGGCCTCGGTGCACGCGCTGTTGTCGGTGAGCTTCCCGGCTGCGTCCTTCTTGCCACAGAGGTTGATGTCGGAGGCGAAGGCCGACTTGTCGAGGTAGATCGTCAAGGGTCCAATGGCGCCCAGCGCCAGCGCCAGCCCGACACCGGTCAAGGTCCAGCCGAGCCAGTTCTTGTACGCCGGCTTGTAGATCTTCCCTATCGTGGCGTTCACGTCGACATCGCACAAAAATCCTGCGGCCTCGATGACCCGCCGGTTGGAGACGACGTTGGCCTTGACCTCGAAGTCCTTCTGGCGGACGAGCTTCCGCTCTTTGACGTTGAACTGGTAGACGGCTAGCGCGGGGCCGGCGTCGGTCGTGATCTGGCCGGCGAACACCACGTAATCCACGTCCAGATAACCGCCGAGCTTGGCCGCGTAGTTGAGCATGTTGCGCGTCATGGACCCGCGATCGGAGAACGTGAGCCCAAAGGCCTCGTCGCTGAAGCTGAGCGCCGACTCGTACTCGAGGTCGATGTCGATCTTGCCGAGGCCGCCCGAGGGGACCTCGATCTTGCGGACCATGGACTGAAGGTCGCCCTTGGTCACCTGGATGTGGATGGGGCCAGGGTAGAGGCCCTTGTACGTAAACGGCGTACGCTCGCGACGCGCGCGACCGTTGATGAAGACCTCGCAACCATCGGGGTTGGACGTGACGGTGATGGACGCCGTGCGCTGATCCTTGAGCGAGCGGAAGGTGTCCTTGTAGAGCTCCACGACCCGCGGGTGGTAGTTGTCCTCGGTGACCGGGTACTCGTCCTCGAACGTCCGGACGACCTCGATCATGATCTCTTTGGCCTTCTCCGCGTTGCCGTTCTCGAAGTGCGACCGCGCGAGAAGCATCTGTGTCGTAAAATATTCTTTGCGCACCTTGGCGTCGAGCGTAATGTTCTCGACGATCTCCTTGAGCTCCTCCTTGGCCTTCCGGAGGATGTCGATGGCCTTGGCCGGCGTCGTGTAGAGCAGCTTGTCGCCCTCGGCGACCATCTTCTCGATCTGCTTGAGCTTCTCGTCGTTGACGCGCTTGGTGGGCGTGACCATCTGCGCGCGAATGCGCTTGGCCGCGTCCGCCCGCGCGAGCACCGAGTACTTTTTGTACTTGGGGATCGCCTTCTGGATCTCGTTGACGTACTCCGGCGTCTTGGTGGCCGTGTCACCGCGCATGTACATCTCGAAGAAGACGACGGACGGCTCGAGCTCGTCTTTGCCCTGCGCGTGCGCGCCGGTGGCCGCAAGCATGACGATGGGAAGAAAGACATTCAGGGCGCTGCGCATGAGGCATCTCCGAGGGGTCAAAAACCGGCTCACTGAGGCGGGAATCGTAACGGAGCGCGGGCGACTGTCAACAAACCGCATGACGGTGAGCCGGCCGACCGGCGCCGCCTACTTGACGCGCTGGATGACGTGATAGCCGTAGGTCGTCTTGACGATGCCGGCCTCGTTGAGATCGAGCCGCAGCGACAACTTCTTGAACGGAGGCACGAGCCCGGCCGTGGGCGTGACCGGGTAGCTCGTTGCGGCCTTGGCCGAGCCCGGATCCTCGGAGTGCTCCTTCATCAGCTCGTCGATCTTGCCGCCGGCCTTGAGCTTCTCGAGGATGTCCTTCGCGAGCTTCTCGGCCTCTTCCTTCGTGCGCTTCTTGGCGCGCTCGTCCATACCGCCGCCGTAGGCCGCCGCGAGGTCCTTCCAGCCGATGAGCACGTGCTTGACGTCGGCGGACTGCGTCTTCTCGGCGCGCCCGAGGATGTCGGCGGACTCGGTGGGATCCGGCTTGGGGTCCTCCAGCCGCTGGATGATGTGGTAGCCGAACGGCGACTTGACGATGCCGGCCTCCTTCACCTCGAGGCGCAGGGCCAGCTGCTTGAAGCTCGGTACGAACGGCGTGCTCGCCTCGACGGTGTACGAACGCGCGGCCTGGGCGCTGCCCGGGTCCTCGCTGTGCTGCTTCATCAGCTCGTCGATGTTGCCGCCGTCCTTGAGCTTCTGCAGAAGCTCCTTGGCGAGCTTCTGGGCGTCCTCCTCGGTGCGGCCCGCCGAGCGCGGATCCTGGGGGCGACCCGGCTTGGCGAGCTCCTTCCAGCCGAGCAGCACGTGCTTGACCTCGGCCAAGGCGGCCGCCTTCGTGCGGTCCAGGATGTCCTTGGACTCGATGCTCGGGAGCGCAGGCGCGGCGCCCGCGGCCGGCGCGTTGGCGGCGGGTGCCGGCGGCGTGGTCGTGCCGGTCGGAGCGGCGGCGCCGGTCGCGGCAGGCGGAG
>SXOX01000233.1 GCA_005776585.1 Pseudomonadota bacterium
AAGGAGGGCCGCCTCCACATCCTGGGCGAGATGGCGAAGTGCATCGAGGAGCCCCGCCTGGACCTCAGCCTTCACGCGCCGCGCATCTTCACGGTGGTCATCAACCCCGAGAAGATCCGCGACCTGATCGGGCCCGGCGGAAAGCACATCCGGAGCATCGTCGACCAGACGGGCGCCATCATCGACGTGACCGACGACGGCAAGGTCAACATCGCCGCGTCCAACGGCGAGATCGCGCAGCGCGCGGTGGAGATGGTGCGGTCGTTTACGGAGGAGGCGGAGACGGGCAAGACCTATCTCGGCATCGTGGCGCGGGTCACGGACTTCGGCGCGTTCGTCACGATCATGCCGGGCACCGACGGCCTGCTCCACATCTCGGAGATGGACGAGGGCCGCGTCAACGCGGTCGAGGACATCTGCCGCGAGGGCGACGAGGTGCTGGTCAAGGTCGTCAATGTCGACCGCCAGGGCAAGATTCGCCTCTCCCGGCGTGAGGCGCTGCTCGATCAGCGCCGCGCCGCTGGCGAGGACGTGCCCGAGTCGGCGCCGCGCCCGCGCTTCGAGGGCGGGGATCGGCCGCACGGCGGTGATCGCGGTGGCGATCGTCGCGGCGGTGGCGGGGGTCGGGACCGGGGCCGGAGCCGGGATGGCGGCCGTCGATAGAGCGGCAACGGCGGCGGTGCACGTGCGGTTCGCGCGCGTGCGCCCCGACCGCGACGGCGACCTGCCGCTGCCTCGCCGGATGACGGCAGGGGCGGCGGGGCTCGACCTGTGCGCGGCCGTTCCCGAGTCGGTGCGCGTCGAACCGGGCGAGGTCCGCGTGCTCCCGACGGGTTTCGCGATGGCGCTCCCGCCTGGCTATGAAGGCCAGGTGCGCCCTCGCAGTGGACTGGCAGCGCGACATGGCGTCACGCTGCTGAACTCGCCCGGGACCATCGACGCGGACTATCGCGGAGAGGTCCAGGTCGTGCTGGTCAACCACGGCAAGGCGCCGTTCGTCGTCGACCGCGGCATGCGCATCGCGCAGCTCGTCGTCGCGCCGGTCAGCGCCGTGGAGACCGAGGAAGTGGACACGCTCGACGAGACGCTCCGTGCAGACGGCGGATTCGGCTCGACGGGCCAGTAGCGCAAGGTAACCGCGCAAGGCAACTGGGAGGACGTCATGGCATCGCTTACGAACATCAAGAAGAGCAAGACCAAGCACAAGCACCGCTCGGGCGGCAAGGCGCGCAAGGCGGCCGCGCGGGCCGAGGTGCGCAAGCGCGTCGCCAAGAAGATCGACGTGCTGTAGACGCCAGCGCTAGTTCTCGTCCCAGCGCCACGTGCCGCCTTCCTGGCGGACACGAATCGACACCGTCTGCCGGTCGTTCTTCTCCCAGACGCCAACGCGGACGACGCCGGTCTGACCGCTTGCGTCGGCCGTGAGCAGCTCCACCGAGAAGCTCGTCACACCGGCGAGCTCAGTGCGCCACAGAGTCCACCACTCGGCCGAGTGGGCCGCAGCACGCCGTTGCGAGAGCAGGCCCTTGAACGTGGCCTCGTCTCCGGCCCGAATCGCCTCCAGAGCACGTTTGACGACGTCCTTCGCAAGGTCGTTCGGCGTGGGAGCCGCCGCGGTAGTCGGTTTCGGGTCCGTCGTCTGGGTCGAGGCACAGCCGACGGTGGACAGCGCGCTGGCGGTGAGCGCGAACGCGAGAGCAGATGCGATTGGTGATGCCATGGCGCGCGGAGTGTAGGGGCCACCCTCGCGGGCCGTCAAACCCCGGCGCTTCGACCATGCCATGTCTTTGGAAACAGGCCGCATTCTCACGGCGAGGCGACAACGTGGCCCTCGCTTGACGCGACGACCCTCAGGTATATCCTCCCGCGCCGAAAGGAGGGGCCATGGCCCACGCGCTCATTGCTCGACCGCTCTACCGGACGACGGTCCTGCTGAAGGTCACGATGGCGACCACCGGCGTCGTCCTCTTCGGCTTCCTCCTCGGGCACATGCTTGGAAACCTCCAGGCGTTCATGTCGCCTCAAAAGATCAACGACTACGCCAAGTTCCTGCACGAAACGCCGTCTCTGCTGTGGGGCACGCGCCTCGTACTGTTGGCGTCCATCGCGCTGCACATCGCCTCGGCGATCGCGCTCACCCGGCTCAATCAGGCCGCGCGACCGACCGCCTACGCCGCGCCCCGCCGCTGGCGGACGGCCACGTACGCCTCCCGCACGATGATGCTGAGCGGCCCGATCATCGCGGCCTACCTCATCTACCACCTGCTGCACTTCACGGTCGGCTCGCTGCACCCCAACTTCAACGCCGCAGACCCGTACAACAACCTGGTCTACGGCTTTCAGCAGCCCGTGGTCGTCGTCGCCTATCTCGTCGCCATGGGCCTGCTCGCGCTGCACCTCCACCACGGCGTCTGGAGCTTCTTCCAATCGCTCGGCATCTCGCATCCTCGCTGGGACGCGGCGCGGCGCACGTTTGCCACGGCCTTCACGGTCGTCGTCATCCTGGGCTTCACCGCCGTGCCTCTGGCCGTGCTGCTCGGCGTCCTCAAGCCCTTCACGGCCGGCTGAGCGCTCGAAAGGACCTCCTCATGAGCACGATCCTCGACTCCCGCGCCCCGACCGGGCCCATCGCCGAGCGCTGGACGAAGCACAAGTTCGACCTCAAGCTCGTCAATCCGGCCAACAAGCGCAAGTACACCGTCATCGTCGTCGGGACGGGTCTCGCGGGCGCCTCCGCGGCCGCGTCGCTCGGCGAGCTCGGTTACAACGTCCACTGCTTCTGCTTCCAGGACAGCCCACGGCGTGCCCACTCGATCGCCGCGCAAGGCGGGATCAACGCCGCCAAGAACTATCAAAACGACGGCGACAGCGTCTTTCGCTTGTTCTACGACACAGTCAAGGGCGGCGACTTTCGCGCCCGCGAGTCCAACGTGCACCGTCTGGCGGAGATCAGCCGCGACATCATCGACCAATGTGTGGCCCAGGGCGTCCCGTTCGCGCGCGAGTACGGAGGCTATCTCGACAACCGCTCTTTTGGCGGTGCGCAGGTCTCGCGCACGTTCTATGCGCGGGGCCAGACGGGCCAGCAGCTGCTGATTGGCGCCTATCAGGCGCTCTCTCGGCAGATTGGCGCAGGCACCGTGACGATGTTCCCGCGCACGGAAATGCTGGACCTTGTGGTCGACAACGGCAAGGCGTGCGGGATCGTGACGCGTGACCTGGTCACGGGGAAGATCGCGCGCCACGCGGGCCACGCGGTCGTTCTGGCCACCGGCGGCTACGGCAATGTGTTCTACCTGTCGGCCAACGCAAAGCCGTGCAACGTCACGGCCACCTGGCGCGCCCACAAGCGCGGCGCCTTCTTCGCCAACCCGTGCTACACGCAAATTCACCCAACCTGCATTCCGGTGTCGGGGGACCACCAGTCCAAGCTCACGCTCATGAGCGAGTCGCTGCGCACCGACGGACG
>SXOX01000234.1 GCA_005776585.1 Pseudomonadota bacterium
TAAAACTAAATCCGTGGAAGAGTATGACGCCTTGATGTTCATCATCAAAGTCCCCTCAACATCCTCGCGCCGGGCATCGGCGAGATCATCGGCGGAAGCCAGCGCGAAGAGCGGCTGGACCGGCTCGATCAGCGCCTCGCGGAGATGGGGCTCCCTAAGGAGGACTACTGGTGGGATCGCGATCTGCGGCGCTACGGCACCGTCCCGCACGCGGGCTTCGGCCTCGGCTTCGAGCGCGCCATCCTGTACGCCACGGGCATGGACAACATCCGCGACGTCATCCCGTTTCCACGCGCGCCGCGGTCCGCTGAGGTCTGATCGCGCCCGAGACCGTCGACCTCTTCTTGGATGCGCTCAAGGTCGAGCGCAACGCGTCGGTGCACACGCTCGCGGCGTATGGTCGCGACGTGCGCCGATTCATGGCGTGGCTGGGCGACGCCCCCGAGCCCACGCCGGCGGTCATTGAGCAGTACGCCCTTCACCTCGGACACGCCGGCCTCGAGCCGCGGTCGGTGAGTCGCGCGCTCTCGGCCCTCCGCACCTTCTTCAAGTTCCTGCGGCAGGAGGGCGAGACCGACGTCGACCCGGTCGCGCCCGTGCGCCGTGGCCGCCTTGGCCTGCGGCTCCCGAACGTCCTCACCATCGCCGAGGTCGGCCAGCTGCTTGCGGCCATTCCCACGCTCGACCCGCGCGACCTGCGCGACCGCGCGATGCTCGAGCTCGCCTACGCCGCCGGGCTCCGCGTCTCCGAGTTGGTCGGGCTGCGCCTGCCCGAGCTCAACCTCAAGCGCGGCTTCGTCGCCACCATCGGCAAGGGTGACAAGCAGCGCCTCGTGCCCATCGGACAGGCCGCGCTGATGACCCTGGGCACGTGGCTCGACCGAGGACGGCCCGCGCTCGTCAACCCGAAGCGCCGCCCGACGGACGCGGTGTTCTTGTCAGAGCGCGGCGCCGCGCTCACGCGCCAGGGCTTCTGGAAGCGTCTGAAACAGTGGGCGCTCGTGGCGGAGCTTACCAAGCGCGTGACGCCGCATACCCTGCGTCACTCGTTTGCGACGCATCTGCTCCAGGGCGGGGCCGATCTGCGGACGGTCCAAGTGCTGTTGGGCCACGCCGATATCGGGACCACCCAGATCTACACGCACCTCGACAAGCGCGAGCTCCGGCGGGTCTACGACGCGTGCCATCCGAGGGCGTGAGCCCCTCAAAACACGTCGACGAACGCCAGTCCCTCGCAGGGGCCCACGTCGACCGCGATTGTCCGGCGTGCCTTTGCGATCTCCAGCACGTACTCCTCCAGGCCATACTCGGGCTCAGCGCGCACGAAGCGCACCGTGGCGTCGGCTCCCGCGGCGATCGGACAGGGCTGAAGCGTGGTGGAGCGCCCACTTTGGTGCGTCACGCGCGTCAGGACGATCTGGACGGACGCGGGCGCCATGTGTGCCGTGACCGTCATGTGATCGGTGGCCGGGGCATTGACGAAGGCGCGTCCGGCGACCAGCGTGTGCGTGACCGTAACGGCGGGCTCATAGGTGAGCACGTGCAGCTCCTGTCCGGCAATCCGCGCCGGCCGATCACTCAGGATGCGCATGGCCGTGACGCTCTCGCCGACGCGGCGAAACGCGACGTGCACGGGAGCGCTCTCCGCAGGGGCCGCGCCGGCATGCCGGTAGACGTACGTCGCATTCGCATCCTCGTTGCGACACACGCGCCCGTGCAGTCGAGCGTCGGCATCGGCCGGTGCCAGGCCACCGGGCCCGAACGCGAGCGAGGCGACGGTTCGGAGCGCGAGCAGGCCGCATGGATCGTGGCGGGCCGGATGCGGGTGCTCCAGGCGCACAAGACCGTTGGCCAAGATGGCCGTGGCTCCGACGACGAGCGCCACGTCGAGCAACCAGGTCGTGGGAAGCCGTTGCCTCAGCGCGTCGAGCCCGCGCGCGGCCAGGATCAGAAGCGCAAAGGCCGTCACTTGCATGTAGCGCCCCGCGAGCTGCGTTGAGAGCAGCAGCGCTTGAAGTGGGAGGCCGAGCAGCACGTTGGCGACCAACAGTCGCTCGAACGGGAGCCGGCGCCGGAGACCGACGATGCTCCCGGTGACGCTGAGTCCGAGCAGGACGATGGCCAGCTCCGGGCGCGGGAAGGGGCCCGACAGCACCTCGAGCGGCGGGAAGTCGCTCCAGCCTGGGTAGACCGACCACGCTACGGCGCGGAGCAGCGTGCCCAGAGGCAACACACGCAGGGCACCGGCCCCCTCGCCGACCTGGCCCGTCACGTCGGCGGTGACCGCGACGAGTCCGAGCATCAGCGGGACGCTAGTCATCGCCGCCGCGAGCGCCGCGCGCGGGAGCGTCCCGTGAGGTAGCTCCTGACGCCGCGCGAGGAGCACCACCAGCGCCAAGACGGGAAGTACCGCCATCGTGACGTGAAGCTGACAGGCCAGGGTGGCCACGACGACGAGGCCAACACCGGTGCGCGACGTGGGCTGTTCCGCGCTCAACGCCCGCCACGCGAGACCGTAGAATGCGAACACGGCCAGGGGCACGAGGCTCGGGTGCCACGCGAGCTGCTGCCCTTGGTACCAGAGGCCCGTCGCCACGAGCACGCTGGTCGTGACGACCGCCACCGACGGAGCTACGAGCCGCCACAGGAGCCTGAACGCCAGCGCGACCGCGAGTCCACCCAATCCCACGACGAACAGTTGGGCCCACAGCGGATCACGTCCGACGAGCGTCGGGAGCGCGAAGACCACGTTAGTCAGGGGACCGAGGGTCAAGGACGTTGGGTGGACCTGCGGCCCCGTGAGCGGAAAGCCGCTCCCGGTCGCGATCTCTGTGGCGCGACCGAGGTCGCGCGCGATGTCTTTGTTGAAGCCCGCGAGCTCCAAGTTGACCGCGCCGTAGATGAGCAGCTCCGCAGTCACCATCGCGGCGCAAATGGTTGGAAACCAACGCCGAGTCGTATCTCCGGAGGCCGGCACCCGAAGAAGCTAGCCGCCCTGCGTCCAGGAGCGCAAGCGGGTCGTCATCAATCGGCCGGTGCGGAGCGGCCAGCGCGCGACGGGGGGTCGTCACCCGTGAGCTCAGAGACCGAGCCGCCGTGCGCAAGGTCTTCGAGCCAGTGGGTCAGCCGGGCCGGATCAATGCAGGCCTCGAGTCGCGCTGAAACGCTACCCGAGGGGGACTCGCCGCGCGCTGCCAACACCACCTGGATTGCTTCGCGGAGCGCCGCGACTCGCCCCTCCTGTCGCCCTTCCTTGCGACCCTGACGGATGAATTCACGCGCAAAGTCGCTCTTGAATTTGTAGTTCGCGATATCGATCACGTGGTCCTCCAACAGGGCGCGCGCGGCGACCGGAAGCGCGGCGCGAATCGTGTCAAAGTATATCCGTTGCCGGTCTTCGTCGTCCACGAGCTCGAGCGCGCTCGTCGCGGCGAGGGCCATCAACGCACCGTCCGGGGTCTTGGCGTCAGCAAGCGCCGACAGCACCGCCAGCTCGACGTCGCGTGCGGCATCCTCCCGGCGCGTGGTCCGCGGGAACTGGTGTTTCGTTGACAGCCGTCCGCGCGCCCCTACAGTCGCGGCTCATGTGGGATCCCCGCCAGTCGGACGTGCCGCTGCTCTCTTCGCGCCAGGCCGAGCGACCCCGCACGGCGCTCGCGCACTGGCTGCGGGGCGAGGACGCTGACGCCCCCGCGCATGCCCCTGACGCGCACACGCACCCCTGGTACCAGGTGCTGTGGCTGACGGGTGTCGACTACTTTTCCACGCTCGGCTACCAGCCCGGAATCGCGCTGCTGGCCGCTGGCGCCATCGCGCCCATCGCCACGGGCATCCTCGTCCTCGTGACGCTCTTTGGCGCGCTCCCGGTCTACGCTGCCGTCGCGAAGCGGTCCTACGCGGGGCAGGGTTCGATCGCGATGATCGAGAATCTGCTGTCGGGTTGGCGCGGTACCGTCGTGGTCCTCGTATTGATCGGCTTTGCCGCCACCGATTTCGTGATTACGATGACCCTCTCGGCGGCGGACGCAGCGCAGCACGCGATCGAGAATCCGCTGTTGCACGACCTCATCGGCGAGCACCGGATGGGCCTCACCATCGGCCTGCTCCTCCTGCTGTCGGCTGTCTTCCTCAAGGGCTTTGCCGAGGCCATCGGCATCGCCGCGCTCGTGGCCGTGCCCTACATCCTCTTGAACCTCGTGGTCTTGGGACACGGCATCTGGACGCTCGTGACGCACCCCCACTACCTCGCACAGTGGACGGGCGCCCTCGGCCACACCGGGAGTACGATGCACCTCGTCCTCGCGGGGCTGCTCGTGTTTCCCAAGCTCGCCTTGGGAATGAGCGGCTTCGAGACCGGCGTCTCGGTCATGCCGCTCGTCCGCGGCTCACCCGATGACGCAGCACACGGAGTCCCCGCAGGACGCATCGCCAACACCCGCCGCATGCTCGTCGCCGCGGCGGCCATCATGAGCGTGTTGTTGCTCCTGTCGAGCGTGGTCACGGCCACGCTGGTCCCCGAGTCCGCCTACCACGAGGGCGGCTCTGCAGCGGGGCGCGCACTGGCGTGGCTTGCGCACGAGCACCTCGGGCACGCGTTCGGCTCCGTCTACGACGCCTTCACCATCGCGATTCTCTGGTTCGCCGGTGCCTCCGCCATGGCCGGGCTGCTCGCCCTCATCCCGCGATACCTGCCGCGTCTCGGCATGGCCCCGAATTGGGTGGCCCATCGTCGTCCGCTGGTGCTCGTCCTGACCGTTATCGCCGTCATTGTCACCGTCATCTTCAAAGCGGACGTCGAGGCCCAGGGCGGCGCGTACGCGACCGGGGTCCTCGTGCTGATGCAATCGGCGGCGATTGCCGTGGCCATCTCGCTCTGGCGCGAAGCCCGAGCAGATCCGGAGACTGCGAGACGCACTCGGCTCGCGAGCGGCTACTTCTGGGTCGTGGCCGCCGTCTTTACTTATACACTTGTCGACAATGTCATCGTCCGCCCCGATGGTGTCTTCATTGCCAGCGGTTTCATCCTCCTCGTCGTCTTTGTCGGGGCCCTGAGCCGCACGCGCCGCGCGACCGAGCTGCGGGTCGCCCATGTCCGCCTCAGCGACGACGAGTCGCTCGCCCTTTGGCAGGAGATCGTCGGTAAGAAGGTCAACCTCGTGCCCCTCAAGCACTCCGATCCCGATGGCCGCGTCCGCAAGGGTCACGAGCTTCGCAGGCACTACCGTGTCGACGGTCCGCTGGCCTTCATCCACGTGACCCTGCTCGACAACCGGAGCGAGTTCCTCGCGCCGCTGTCCCTCACGGTGCGGCGAGTCGGCAAGCATGACTACGCCATCGAGGTGACCGGCGCGATCGCCATCGCCAACACTGTGGCCTACGTCAGCGAGCTCATCGACCCCATCAGCATTTTCCTGGGCCTCACGTTGCGCGATCCCATGACCCAGAGCCTCCGCTTCGTCCTCTGGGGCGAGGGCGAGACCGGGCTCATGGTCTACAAGATCCTCCAGCGCTACTGGGAGTGGACTCCCGAGGATGACATGAGGCCGTACATTTTTCTCATGTCCGAGTGACGCTACCGCGTGAAGCGGACTCGGATGGGCGGGCTCTCGGCGCGGACCGGCTCGCCTGAGGCGTTGAGGGCCGGCTCGTAGCCGCGCTCCTTGGCGCACGCGACGGCCGCACCGGCAAAGCCGTAGCCCGGATCGCCCGCGGCGCGTGCGCTGACGACCTGGCCCTCCGCGTCCACCGTGACACGAACGATGACGGTCTGTGCGTCGATCTGGGCCTCGTCGGCCTCGTCCGGCCAGGGGCAGCGCCAGTCGTCGGCGTCCGCCAGCCGCACGGGTCGCGACTGGTCGGTCGCCTTCGGCGGAGCCTCTGGCTTGCGTTCGGGGGGCGGTTCAGGCGGCGGCTGCGGCACTGGCGGGACGGGCAGCGGACCCGGCAGCGGCGCCTCACCGGGCTCCTCGCCATTGCCGCCGGTCTGCGTCGCTCCTCCCGGAGCGTGCGCGGCGTCGCCCGTCGGCATCGTGCTCCCCGTGAAGTCCAAGGGCGTCGGTCGTGCGCTCGTGACGACGCGGCTGGCCTTGGCCGGCGCGGCGACCGGTGCCGCGGGCTCCGGGGCTGCCGGGGTCGCAGCAGCCTCCACAGGACGCACCGGTAGCGGCGGCGGGGCTGTCGGCTCGCGGACGCGCGGCGGCGGTGCCAGCCGCGGCGTGATGGTCTCGACCGAGGCCTCCGTGCGCCGAGTCACCGGACCCGGTCCACGAGGTCGCTCCACCGGCGGGTGTAGCGCGAGCCAGGCCGCTCCGAAAGCGACGACGAGGCCGCTCGCTGCGGCCCCGATACCCAGTCGGCGCCCATGGCCGCGATCCGGCCGGCCGAAGACGACCTCGACGAGCGTGGGTTCGGTCGCCAGTCGTGCCATGCCTACCGGCCTCCGTCGCGCACGGCGCCAAAGGCGATGTGCTCCACGCCCGCGCCTTGGAGGACGTCGATCACGCGCATGACGTCGCGATGCGAGACCGCGCCGTCGGCCTGAATCAGCGCGCGCATCTCCGGATCGCGGCGCGCGGCGTCGCGCGCTTCGGCCAGCAGGGCGGCGTCGCTGGCGATCGGCGCCCCGTTCAACGTGCGTGGCCCTTCGGCTGGCAGCACGATGGAGAACACCAGCGCCGTATCGCGTGCCTTGGCCGCGTGTGGAAGCTCCAGGTGCACCGCGGGGGTCACGAGGATGCGCGCGGTGACGATGAAGATCACCAAGAGAACCAGGACGATGTCAACAAACGGCGTCACGTTTATGCCGGTAATCGGCCCGTCACTCGGGATCGGCGCGGCCATTCCGTGACTCCTTGTGACCATGAAGGTGGGCGAGGACCAGGTTCGTGAGCACCTCCGCGCTGGCCAGCATCGACGCCATGCGCCGGTAGAAGACGTTGTAGGCAACCACCGCCGGCAGCGCGACCAGCAGGCCGACCGCGGTCGTGACGAGCGCCTCGGCGATCGACGACATCACGGCCTGCGACGTGGCATGCGCCGCCTCGTGTACCGAGGGGTCTCCCGCATCCTCGCCCAGGTGCTCGAAGGCCTGAATGACCCCAATCACGGTGCCGAAGAGGCCCACGAACGGCGCGTTGTTGCCGAGAGTCCCGAGGAAGATGAGCCAGCGCTCGAGCAGCGTCCGCTCGTAGGCGACGGCGCTCGCGACGGCGCGCTCCACGGCCTGCGGTCCGCGGTCTGCGAGCTTCAAGCCGGCCGCCGCGATTGCGGCTGCCACCGCGCGGGATTGGCCGAGCTCCTTCAAGGCGCCGTCGCGATCCCCGGCATCCAGCCGCTGCTCGAGCGCCTGTGCGAGGCCGCGCAGGTTGCCCTCTCGCGACCGATAGAACAGCCAGCGCTCGACGACGATGCACAGCGCGATCGCTGCGAGCGCGAACAGGAGCCACAGGACCCACGTCGCCCCCGTGGTGACGAGGAGCTGCTTCAGTGTCTCGACCGTACTCACCGCGCGCTCCTCCTCATCGCCACTCGAACTGAGGCGCACACGCGCCGGTGATCCCGAAGACCAGCGCCGAGTGCGCCGGCGTACCCTTGACCAACGCCACCGGCGTGCTCGTCGTGGCCAGTGCCTCCAGGGCCGCCCAGTCGAGAGAGCGAAGGCACGGCGCGGGATCGAAGCGCACGTGCAGGCCCTTGACCTGCGCGAGATCGACAGGCGTCGTCGCGCCGTGGACCGAACGCGCGCCTTGGTACTGTGGCTTGACGTCAATGTCTGCGATCACGTGAAACGTGTTCGCGCCGCGCGTCGCGGTGACTCGGAACCGCGCTGAGCGGCCGAGCGTCGCGTCCGCCGAGAGCCGGGCGGTCGGCTCGGTGCCGTGCCAGCTGATACCGAGGTCGTACATCACCGAACGCGCCGTCAAGGGCATCGCGGAGAGGCTCCCGGCGACCCGCTCGGTCGCGTCACGTCCATCGACGGTCACGACCGCCAACGACTCGGCGACGGCGACCGGACACAGGTCCGGGGACGCTGCCGTGCTGGCGCAGAACCAGAACGGACCCGCAGACAGGCTCGCCTCGGTCACCACGAGGGTGTGGTCTCCCGCCGTGAGCGCCGTCGTGCCGCTCCCGACGACCATGATGGGGAGCGCGAATGGCTCCTGCCCGGTCGAACAGCCGAGCGCGGCGAGTGCGACGATCGCGGCGCGCGCAGTCAGCACGGCAAGCACGAGTCCCCTCATAACGCGATTCCCAGCGAAACGGCCCACGTAAAGGGCGCCCCGGCGGCCGTGTGCCGGGCTGGCAGCAGCGACGGGGCCTGCCCAGGCTGCCACGTGGACGCATACGTATACTCGGCGGTGGCATAGCGTTGATCGGCGACGTTCTGCAGATCGGCTCCGAGCGTGAGCCAGCGCCAGCGCAGGCTCACCGAGACGTCCAACAGCGCGATGTGGTCACCGCTCTGTCCAAAGGGCAACGGGCGCGGAGCGCGGTAGCTCAAGCCGACCCCCAGGCGCCCGATCACCGGGTGCCCGCCCATGCGCCAGAGGGGGCCATCGACGCTGGCATCGACCCGGAGGACGACCGGCGGCACATACGGGAGGCGCTGGCCGGAGACGAACGGCGGCGTCGGGTTCTCCGGCGTGGCTGGCGGAGGCTCGGTCAGGGTCGCATCGACATAGGTCACCGAGGCGGCAAGCAACGCCCACCGCACGGGCCGCCACTGACTCGTCAGCACCGCGCCGACACGCCGCGTGGGGCCGATGCGCTCGGCTGTGCCCGTACTCGGATCGAAGGCGAGGTCGGTCGACAGCCAGGTCGCAAACGCCGCCGCGCTGAGCACGAGGCGGTCGTCGCCGAGCGGCCGAAAGCGCAACCCCGCATCGAGGCCGCGCACCTTGGCAAAGGGCGCCGACTCGCCCTCCTCCAGGGTGCGCGCTTGCGGCGAGCGATAGCCCTCACCATACGCGATCGTCGCGTCGAGCCAGCGCAGCGGCTTGGCCTCGACCGAGACGCGCGGTCCCCACGCGATGCCGAAGGCCGACCGTGCAAAGCCCGGCAGGTGCGTGGCCTTGGCGAAGGCGCCGGGCCGATTGCCGAGCTTGTCATCGACGTCGAAGAACAGCCCATCGACGCGCAGCCCACCGCGGAGGACAAAGTACTTCGAGAGCCGCCAGTCCAGATCGCCGTAGAGCCCGATGTCGCCGCTGCGACTGGCGGCGTCGACGCTGCGATCCCAGATCTCGTTCTGCGGAGCGAGCAATACGTTTTCGGCCTGCTCGATGAAGTCCGTTCGAAACGTGAGCCCCACCTCGAAGGTGCCTTGCGCCCAGCTTGCCGGCTCGAAGCGACGGGTCCGATACGAGAATCGGCCACCGAGCGCGACGTCGCGGTGCTCCTGGCCCAGGAGATCGCCGCGTCCGACCCACTCCGGCGTGTCCACGGAGCGGCGCGTGTAGCCTGTGTAGTTGCTTTGGCCGCGGAACGTCGAGAACAGCAGCCAGAAGCCAAAGCCGACGCGCGAGCCGTCATGCGCGGCGCGCTCCAGCGTGACGCCCACCTGGGCGCGGCTCGAGAGCGCGTTCTGCCCGGTGGCGGTCGGCTGGTCGTAGCTATCGAGGAAGCCGACGCGCCCCGCGGCCACGTCGTCGCGGCGGAGCACGCCGGCAAGGTTGGCGCGGGCCCCGTGGCCGGCCAGATGGACGACGCCGCGAAAGCCGCCCGCCGTGTCGAAGCCGTACTGCGCAAACGCGGAGCTCGCGAGCGAGCCGCGATTCTGGCCGAAGCCGTCGCTGCGCCGAAAGACGACTGCGCCAAACGTGTCGTCGGCCTCCCGCTCCGGGGCCCAGAGCACCAGCTGTCGGAAGGTGTTGTAGGCCCCATAGCTCGACCCGAGCCGGACGCCCCGTTCGCTGACTCCCAAATCGAAGTCGACGGTGCCCGCGACTGCGAAGTCGCCCTGGCGCGGATCGAAGACGCCCTCGGTGACCCGGACCTGCCGAATCGTCTCGGGGATGATGAAGTTGAGGTCCGCGTAGCCTTGGCCGTGGATGTGCGACGGCAGGTTGATGGGCACGCCATTCAGGGTGAACTCGAGGTCCTGCCCGTGCTCGGCGTCGAAGCCGCGCAGCGTCACGGCATGCGCGACGGCGTCGCCTTCCGGTCGGCTGACCGTGAGCCCCGGGGCAGACTCGAGGACGTCTGCGGCCGAGTGCCGCGGGATGGTGGTGAACATGCCGCGATCGAGGACGTAGTCGCTCGTCGCGCGTGGCGGAGGCCGTCGTACGCCCCGGATGGTGACGTCGATGACGCCCTCGTCATTGCCGCTCGGCAGACCCTCTGGCGCTGCGCGCTCCACGGAGCGAGGTGCGCCGTCCTCGACGGGGCGGCGGGCCACGAGCTCGCTCGTGCGCGCGAAGAAGAACGGGACCTTGACCAAGCTCGGCATGGGCTTGCCCTTCAGAGTCGCCGGTCGAAAGCGCCACCGCCGGAGCGCCGCCTCCGCCGCCGAGTCGAGCATGTCTCCGCCAGACTCGACGACCTCAACCGCGACCACCCGACCCGCGGCGTCCACGTTCGCCTTCAGCCACACGGTCACCGGGCTCGAGAGCGTGACTGTCGCCGGTAGCTCTGCGGCGACGCGTTCGAGCGCCTCGGGCGGCGTCGACTCCGGCGGCGTCACAGCGCGCGCTGAGTGCGACTGGGCGAGCACCGCGGTCGCCATGACCGCGCGTGCGATGTGATCCCTACAACGAAACATGGGCTCCCCGTACTGACGCATGCACGACGCCGCCAACGGCGGTCGTGCGTGACTGAACGCACCGCGGCGCGGGCGTTCCATATCAGCCTGCGTCAGGCGGTCGGAGGCGAGTTCTTGGGTGCGACCATGAGTGGGGAGACCGGGGCTCGCGATGCGGCAGAGGCGAGTGGCACGGCCCAAGGAAGGGGCGCCGCACCGAAGGTCAGCAGTTGCAGCTCGACCGTCTCGGCGCGCTGTCCGAGATACGTGGCCGCCTCGCAGTGCTCGTCGCCGCTGGAGTGCGCGAACTCCGGCGCCATCACCGGGCCGTCGGCGTGCTCATTTGCGTGGCTCTCTGCGCCCTCGTGGCTCACCTCGCCGTGTGCGGCACAGGTCGAGTGCTGCACCGTCGCGAGGTGGATGAGCCCGCTCGCTTGCGCCGTGATGAGGGCCACGAGCGCCAGCCACGCGCTCCGACGGCGCGCCCGAGTACCCTTGCTTTGAAACCCGACCTTCATCCGGCCATGACTCTTAGCGGTACGGGACACGGTTCGTCAACGAGGAACGTCGCCTGGGCCACAGGAGCACGGCGAGCCCCAGCACCATGAGCAGCGCGGTCGGACCGTTGCGTGCGCCCGACGCGCAGCCGCCCGCGGAGGTACCCGAGGCGCTCTTGACCGACGCTCCCGCGTCCGGACTGCTTGCGCCGCCGCCCGACACGTCGATCGCGCCGCCTGCGTCGCTTCCGGCCCCGGTCTCGGCGTTCATCGTGCCGGTGTCCGGGCCCGCGTCCGGCGATGGCTCCGGCGTGATGCTCGGCAGCGGTGCGCAGCTCCCCGCCTCGCACACCGTGCCCGCCGCGCAGAGACCGCACGAGCCAGAGCAGCCGTCGGAGCCGCAGCTCTTCCTGTTCCCGTTGGGGCCATCACACGACGGCACGCACGCCACAGGGAGGCAGGTCATGCCTTGCGGGCCCTGCCCACACGAGCCACCCCCGGGCTGAGCGGCGCAGTCGGTAATCGCGATCTCCGTGCCGTTCTTGCACTGCTTCAAGAGCGTCCCGTCACACGCACCAGCCGCGCCGAGCGTGCCGCAAGCGTTGGCGGAGGGCTGGCACGCTCCGGCATTGCACTCCGCTCCCACGCCACAGGCCCCGCACTCGCCACCGCAGCCGTCGGGACCGCAGACCTTGCCGCTGCAGGACGTGGCGCATGGGCCCGCGCCGGGGAGACAATCGAAGCTCGCGGGCGCCGACCCTGGGACCATCCCGCAGCCGAAGTTACCCTTGGAGGTGCACTCGAACGTGACGAGCTTCTGATCTTTGCAGAACAACAGCGCCGTCCCTTGACACGTCCCGAGGTAGGTCACTGCGCCGCAGTCACCCGCTGCGACGAGGCACTTGCCGTCGGGCGCGCACAAGGCCCCGCCGCTGCAGCTCCCGCAGGTCCCGCCACAGCCGTTCGGACCGCACTGCCGCGCGCTGCCGTCAGCATTGGTGCACGCCGGCGTACACGCTCCCGGGCATGCGATGGCGTTCTGGCCCGACGGATCCGCACCTTGGTAGCCGCAGTCGTACCAGCCCTTGCCATTGTTGCCGTTCGTGTCCCAGCCGCAGGTGCCCCCACCGCAGCTCTCCGACTTGACTTGGCCTTGGCTGCAGTACTGAAGCGCGCCGCTCTTGCAGCACCCCTGGTAGGACACGCCGCCGCACGGGTCGGGTGGCGCCTTGCAGACGCCGCTCTCGCAGGTCGTTCCGCTCGGGCACGTTCCGCAGGTGCCGCCGCAGCCGTCGCTCCCGCACTGCTTGGTCGCGCCGGTTGCGTCCTTGCATTGGGGCACGCAGGCCGCGCCACACGTGAGCGGCGCGTTGGCGGGTCCTGCACCGGTCTGGCCGCAGCCGTACGCCATCGTGGCGCTCGCGAAGCCGCAGTTTCCAGCGCCGCAGCCGGTCGTCACGACCTTGCCGTTCTCACAGCTGTGGACGCCGTCGGGACCGCAGCAGCCCTCGAAGGGCAGGGGGCACTTGCCGGGCTTGGCGTCCGCGGGCTTGCACGAGAAGTCGCCGCCGCAGAGGTAAGGCGGAGCCGCCTCGACCGGAGCGGGATCCCCCTCAGCGATCGTCATCGTGATGCAGTGGACGGCGCCGCCCCAACCAATGAGCTGCGTCGAGTCCACCGGCACGACCTCGAAGTCCGGCGCGGCGCTCTTCCACACCGCCAGCGCCTCCGCCTCATACGTCTTGCTGTTGGTGAAGACCGGCACGAGGTTCTTGCCGTTGACCAGCAGCGAGTTCGCGTACGTGCGCCACACGCCGTCCTTGTTCGAACCCATCGGGATGCGCACCACCTCGAGAGTCGAGCCGTCGTTCAGCAGCGTGGCCGACAACTTCGCGGCGTTGTCGTTGAGGATGCCCTGGTTCTCCGAGTCGATCCCGTCTGCGTACTTGCCCACGACGACGCGGTTCTTGCTGACGAGCTTCGAGAACATGTCGATGTGGGTCGTGCCCTCTCCGGCGAGCGGCTGCAGCACGTTGTGGGTCGTGCAGCCGAGGTAGTCGGACATGTAGTCGTGTGCCTGGTCGGCGCTGACTCCGCCGTACCAGTAGACGCCCTGGCTGAAGTAGCAGTTGCCCTGGCCGTCCGACATGAAGTTGCCACCCTCCCACGAGAGCGGCGCCCGATAGGTGAGGAGGCCCAGGTCGGCACCGAGCTCGGCTGGGACGGCGTCGTCATAGACCCGCTGGTGGTAGTACTTGAAGTCCACGAGCGCGATACGTCCCGCAGGGGTGCGGACGCCGTACGGGCCGTAGTCGCGCATCCAGAGCGAATCGAGCGGGTAGTCGTAGAAGGCGATCTTGGCGGCATCCACGCCGTTCTGGGCCATCAGCTGGAGAAAGGCCTGCTTGTCCTGCCCGCCGTCGTGGACGACGATGATCTTTACGACGTCAATCGCGCCCTTGACGATGCCGGCGATCGTTGGATGCACCTGATTGGTCCAGCCGAGCAACAGGTACTTGGCCTTGGCGTACTGCGCCGGGGTGCGCATCGGCGTCTTGGGCGCCTCGGTGATCCCGTAGACCGACGGGTTGTTCAACCGGAAGGTGTCATAGCCGTCCGCCTTGCCCGAACCATGGCGCTCACCGGGGAGCGGCCACGCGGGCAGCATCGGCTTCGTCGGGTTCTCGGCGGTTGGAGCGTCGGCAGTTGGAGCCGGAGGCCGTGCGGCCTCGTGGTCCGAGCAGCCGGCGAGCGGCGCCGACGCCGCCAACGACACGACGAGGGGAAGCGAAAGAGAAAGGACTCCCAGGAGCCGCCGCAACCACATCCACATGAACCACCTCCGCGCGCAGCGGGCCGCATGATAGCGCCGAGGGGCCCTCGGTCAACGCGTTCGGGCGGGGATTCTCGCGAATTCCTGGCTAACTCCTTGGGATTGCGTCGATCTTGGCGGAAAGCACGAAGTCGCTCTCCGTCAAGCCGTCGATGGCGTGGGTGTAGACGGTGATGGTGACCTCACCCCAACGAATGAGCACGTCGGGGTGGTGCTCTTCGGCGTCGGCCAGCACGCCGACCCGATTGGCGAATGCGAGGCCATCAGCGAAGTTCTTGAACTTGAAGCGCTTTGCGAGGTGATGCAGCTGAAACGTCCCGTCGCGCTCGACCGCCCAGCCATCGAGCTGAGGCAGGAGCCCCGCGACGGCGGCGGCGTCGAGTGGCAGCATCCCCGGGCGGCACGGGATACATCGCTTGGAGGCGAGAGACGGGGCAGGCTCGGACATGCGCAGGCTCCTTCGAACGTAGGCGAGAAGTAGGCCGTCCGGCCCGTGCGGTCAAGCGGCATGGGCTCATGGGCTCGCGGGACTCGAACCTTTGACGAGGACCGGCTTCTTCGAAGACGTGCCGGCGCCATCGCCCAGCTCGCCGTGGGTCCCGTCGCCCACGCACTGAACCGCACCGTCAGTGCGCAGGACGCAGGTAAACGCCTTCCCCACCGCGACGCGCTTGACCTTCGGGATGGCCGCCGGTCCGGGCACGGGGTCGAGGTCGGCGGTCGTGATCCGACCGAGCTGGCCGAGCGTGTTGTCTCCCCAGCACAGCGCCGTCCCCGCGGCGGTCGTGACGCAGGCATGACCGAGGCCGACGTCCAGGTCCGTGACCTTCATGAGTCCTTTGACCTCTGGCACGCTCCAGCTCGCCGGTGACTCGCTGTAGAGCGACCAGCCCCAACGCGCCACGGCTCCTCCCTGGCGGATCGCGTGGACGTCCGAGACGCCGGCCGAGACGGTGAGGAAGTCGCTCGCGACCGTCACCGCGACCGGAACGGCGCTAGACGCGGTCTTGCCGTTGCCCAGCTGGCCCGAGCCGCCGAGTCCCCAGCACGCGGCCGTGCCGCCCTTGCGTACGGCGCACGAATGCGCGTCGCCGACGGCGACCTCGACCGCGTCGACGATCCCCGAAACGGCCAACGGCAATGGCGCCATCGGGGGCGCCTTCGGCGGCGTGCCGTCGCCCAGCTGTCCGCTGTCCTGGCGACCCCAACAGAACACCTTGCCGCCGGCGACCGCGCACGCGTGCGAGACGCCGACGTCGGCCGCCGTGACCTCGGTCAGATCGGGAACGGTCGTCGGCGCGAAGACCGTCGTCAGCGGACTCCCGGTCCCGGTCTGCCCCAGCGCGTCGTCGCCAAAGCACATGAGCTTGCCTGAGAGACTCCAGGCACAGGTCGTGTCACCGCCGGCCGCGACGCCGGCCACGTCTTTGGCGCCCACGACCTGCGCCGGCGCCAAGACCACGGTCTCGGCGTTCTGGCTCGCCTGTCCCGCGGCGTTGTCGCCCCAGCAGGCCAAGGTGCTGTTCGAGCGCACGACGCACACATGGCGCGACCCTGCCGCGATCTCGCGGGCCCAGGGCGGGACGCACTCGGCGCCGTTGCACTTGCCGACCACGCCCCCGAGCGCGCAGGAGGCGCCCTCGGGTCGCAGCGGATGCACGCACCCTGCCTCCGGCTGGCACTGGTCGTCTGTGCAGGGATTGCCGTCGTCGCAGGCGCCCGGCGTACTCGAGCACGGCGGCGGGAGCTCGGGCGCACTGTCCGTCGCGACCGCGGTGTCGACCTCCGGGACGGTCTCCGGAACCGCGTCGACGGGCGCGCTCGGCAGGTCGACGATCGCCGGACCCAGCTCCGCGATCTCCAGGGTCATTGCGGCATCGTTGTCGTTGCCGCCGTGCCCCGTCGCCACCGAGTCACCCGTGACGGCGACGTCCTCGCACGGCCCGCCGTAGCCGCACGCAAACAGGGTGGGATCGATCGCCGTAGCGTCACACCCGGCCGTCAGGCCAGCCACGAGGAGTGCGCTGAGCCCTCGATGCCGCACGTCAGAAGCGGCCGCCGAGGTAAAGCGTCGCGCCGCCGTCGACGAATGACAGCCCGACGGTCGGGCTCTCCGCCGTGCGCTTGTAAGCCACAATCAGATACGCGGTCGAGGCAATGGCGGACGCGCCCATCAAGGCAAAAAAGCTGTACGCCGAGCCACGCATCGCGTTGATGGTCGAGTTTGTCGACGAGACCGTCTCCGGGGTCGTGCCAATGAGCTTGCCGTGCGCGTCCTTCTTTGCCAGGTCCGCGTCGAGCGTCGCCTGCTTGCTGTCGGCCGCGACCCAGAGCCCCGCCGCAGTGCCCGCGCTGGCGACTGCGATCCCGAGCAGCAGCCAGCCGGGCCAGGTTGGCAGCGGTTCGACGGTCCCCTCGCGACGCACGCTCGGATCGGAGGCCAGTGCGGGCTTGCCCACGACGACCGGCTCCGGAACCGCCACCGGAGCGAGCGCGGCGACGTGCAGCTCCGCCTCGCGCTTGTCGTCCGAGGTTGCGTCCGGACGCACCCGCAGCTCGTTCCAGCGGGCGAGCGCCTCGTCCTTCTTGCCGGCAAGCTCGAGCGACTTCGCCGCGTTGCGCAGCGGGGTGGCCCTCCCCGACAGCCGATAGGCCTCGAGAAAGGCAGCCGCCGCCTCGTCGTACTTGGCCTGCCGATAGAGGACGACGCCCTCCTCCGCACGCTTCTCCGCCGCGCCCAGGGTCGCCTTCGGCGGAGCGGCGAGCGCCGTAGCGGCCGCGACGTGGACGAGCAAGGCGGCGAGGATCGTTCGGAGCGAGCACATGGACCGATCGTGGCGACCGCGCGCCACGCGGTCAAGGCACTCGCGGGCGAATCAGATCTTGGTATCGAGCGCGGAGGGCTTCGGTCGTCGTGGCGTCACCGGCTTTGGCCGCACGATCATCGGGCTCGCGACCTCGAGCGGTCGGCGTACGGCGGGCTGTTCGACCAGGTCCGCGTCGCGTACGACACGCGGTGGCGCGGGCGGGACCACGATCGGCGTCGGGAGCCCGGCAGGCTGCGCCGCGGGTACGACCTTGACGAGTGGCGCGGTCGTCACGGGCGGCGCCTTGGGCACGACCGGGCGACTGGGCGGCAGCTTGGCTGACGGTGCGGCGGGAGGCGTCGTCGTCGTGACGGCGGCCTTCTCGTCGGGCGCGGCCGGTTGGGGCGTGGGTTGCCGCGGCGTCGTTTGCTGGGTCCACGCAATGGCCGCCGCACCCGCGACGACCGCCACCGACGCCAGCGCCCAGGGCCAGCGTGACCGCGTTCGACGCGACGCCGCGGGGACCGGCGTGCGCGGGGGCGTCGCTCCCACGAGCGGTGCGCCCTCGCGGGGCTTGGCCGGCGACGCTACCTTGCGGCTCGTGGCCGGACCCGTATGCGCGGGCGGCACCGTAATGGCCCGAGGCACGGCGACCAGCGCAGGCACGGCCTTGACGGAAGCATGCGGCGTCAACGCGGGGACCGAGGGCGTGTCGAGCAGCGTCTCGGCGGCCGCGCTGTGCGAATGCGCCGCGACGAGCGCGGGGGTCGGTGGCGGCCGCTCTGCCGGCGTCAGGCTCGCCTCGAGTGCGGCGCGCATGGCGCGCGCGTCGCTGAAGCGGTCCTCGGGCCGCTTGGCCATCGCGGTCTTGATCGCGGTGACGAAGGCCGGAGTCAGCGGCGTCCGCGCGATCTCCTCGATGGGCCGCGCCGTCTCATTGACGTGCAGCAGGGCCGTAGCGATCGAGCTCTCGGCCTTGAAGGGCAGCGTGCCCGAGACGAGCTGATAGAGCAGCACCCCGAGGCTGTAGAGGTCGCTTCGCGCGTCGATGGGCGTCGACATCACCTGCTCGGGGCTCATGTACAACGGTGTACCGAGCGAGCTCGAGTTGGTCGTGAGCGTCCCGTCGCGCATCTTGACGATGCCGAAGTCCAGCACCTTGACGACCGGCTCGTCGTCGCCCACGTCGTGCAAGAAGATGTTGTCGGGCTTGAGGTCGCGGTGCACCAGCCCGAGCCCGTGGGCCTCCGACAGGCTCCTCAGCACGGTGGTCGCGATGCGGACGGCGTCAGCCTGCGGGAAGACCTCGCCCCGCTGGAGCCGATCGCGGATCTCCTGTCGCAGCGAGCGCCCGACGAGGAGCTCCATCGCGATGAAGACCACCCCGGAGTCGTCCTGGCCGAAGTCGAAGACCCGGACGGTGCTCGGGTGTCGCAGCCCCGCGGTGACGCGCGCCTCACGAAAGAAGCGACGGAGGGTCACCTCCTCGTCGGTACACGCCGAGAGCACCTTCAACGCGACGGACTGCCCCGTACCCGCGTGGCGCGCTTCATAGACGGTGGCAAACCCGCCGCTCCCCAGCACCCGCTCGATGCGGTAGCGGCCAGCGACGACGTCACCGGAGCCGAGCGCCCGAATCGGCCCGTCGGGCGGACGTGCGAGCAACGTGGACATCCCATCGACCGGGCACAGCACGGCGTCCGTCGCCGTGTCGCAGAGCGGGCACTGGCGTGCGCTCGGCGCGGCCTTGTCCGGATTGGGCACTCCCACGATCGCCCATTGTGGCTCAATCAGGCGAGCCTCGCCACCTCGCGGTGCCTAACCCGCGGCGGCGACCTCACCGCTCGTCGGAGCCCCCTCGGCTCGTCCGCGCCGTCGTTCCTTGCGCGTGGCGAGGTGCTCCTCCCACTTGCGTATCGACAGCTCCTGCATCTGGTGAACGACCGGGTTCAGCTCCGGTGCGGGCTGGTCCCAGCTCTCCTCCCAGGCGCGCTGCTCCGCCTCCAACGCCCAGCCGTCCTCGCCGAGCAGCGGCGTGAACAGCACCTTGTTGGCCGCGCGAATGATGGGCTCGACGAGCGCGCGCGGGATCTTGACGCGGGTGAACGGCACGACGAACGACGCGAAGTGAAACAGGAAAAAACACCGCGTCGTGCGCTCGTCGATGGGCAGCGACAGCATCCAGTGCCGAATCGTGCCCCCGGTGTTCGACCACTGGTAGGGGTACTCGAAGCCGAGCTGCATGTGGTCGGTGTTGGTGGCCTCGCGATCGATGAAGTGCTGGCTGAAGTCGCCCATGGCGACCTTGCAGTCATACGACATCAGCACCTTGTCCTCGACCGTCTCGACCTTGACGAGGCGCGCGTTCTCGAAGGGCTTCGTCTTCCGATGCAGCCACTCGTGGCTGAAGTCGCACACGTTCTCGAGGATCATCGAGTGGTGGGCGCGCCACGTCATGTCGATGGGGACGCAGGCGTAGCGGCCCGGGCCCTCGAGCAGCGGGATGTCCGGGATGTGGCGCAGCTCGGCCAGCTCCGGATCGCCCGGGAAGACCCAGATGAGCCCGTAGCGCACCTTCACCGGGAAGCTGCGGATGCGGACTTTGGGCATCTCGTGCCCGAAGAGCTCGTGCGGGATCTTGGCGAGCCGCCCCGAGCCGTCATAGTGCCAGCCGTGATACGGGCACGCGATGCACTGCCCCTTGACCTCGCCCATCGTGAGCGGCAGGTGCCGGTGCGCGCAGCGGTTCTCGACGGCGCCAAGGACGCCGGCCTCCGTGCGAAACAGCGCGATCTCCTGCTTCCAGAACGTCACGGGCGTGATCTGGCCCGGCTTGACCGTCGCGTCATACTCCACGGCGTACCAATAATTGGGGTTCATGCCCGCGGCACGGGCACGTTGGCGCTTGTTCTTGGCCTCCTCGAACGA
>SXOX01000235.1 GCA_005776585.1 Pseudomonadota bacterium
ACGACCGAAGCAACGCAGTCCGCTCCAGAGACGGCCTCGGCGGACCTCCCGGCGGCCGACGCGTTCGTCACTGACGGCGTCGCGCCACTGCCCGAGACGGTCCCGGCGGCGGAGACGACCGACGCGGCCGAGGCGCTCGACGTCCATGTGGCACCCGACGTTGCTGCCGACGCTGGCCCTGACGTCGCCGACACGAGCCCGCCCCCAACGCCCTTGCTCGTGCATCCGCCGCTCGGCCCGCCGCCCGCCGATCCGCTCGCCGGCGCGGCCGTCGAGAGCTGCGCGGTCATCGACGTCGAGGAGTGCCACGCTGGCAAGACGCGCCGGTGCGGTCTCTACGACGTCGGGAAGAAGGCGTTTGTCGAGGCGCCCGAGCCGCTCGCGTTGCGCGCCTACCACTTCGACCGCTGGTACGACCTCTATCACCAGCCCAGTGGCCAGACCGCCGAGCGCACGTTCACTCAGGCGGCACCCGCCGGGTCCCCCGAAGCGGAGTGGGGCACGCTCGACCGCTTCGGCGGCTATGGCGGCCTGGGCGACAGCGCGATCTGGTCGGGGACCGCGCTCACGGCCACCGCGCTGCGGTATCGCGCAACCGGCACCGCCGCCGACTACGCGCGGATGGAGGAGAAGACCCGTCGCGTCCTGGCGATGTTCGACGTGACCGGCATCCCCGGCTACCTCGCGCGCCATCACTTCCTGAGGCTCGACCCTGGCGGGCCCAAGTCCGACCGCATCGCCATCGAGTACGGCACGAAGTTCGATCACAACTTCCACGTCGTGAAGCCGACCGCCATCGCGGGCCTGCCCGAGGAGTACAGCGACGGCGTGCCGGACGCGCAGGGAGCCTTGGTCACAGGCACGCCAATGTGGCAGGGCAACCCTAGCATCGACCAGTATTCAGGGCCGCTCACGGCCTTCCCGCTGGTGTACGGCCTGCTGAAAGATGAGGCACTCAAGGCGCGCATCGCGACGCAGGTCACCTGCTATCTGAAGCGGCTCGTGCGCGTCGAGATTCGGAACCTCCAGAAGAACCCGCAGGCGCTCGACGCCGTCAAGGGCTTCTTCGCCGGCAATCAGATGAGCCTCGATCCAGGTGACTACGACCTGACCAAGCTCGACACGGTCGTCGGCTACGGGCTGCTCCAGCCGAACTCATTGAATGCGGCCACGTTTGACGCGAGCTGCCCGGCGAAAATCCAGATGACGCCGGCGACCATCATCGACGCGGGGTCCGACGACTTCCTCGCGCAGATCCTCACGCTCGCCTCGCGGCTCCAGACCGGGAAGTCCGAGACTCTCGACGGCATCGACCACCTCTACGCCATCAACGTGCGCGGCGGAGACGCCGTGCATCTGTTGCACCTGGCGGCCTTCGCCTGGTGGATGACGAATGATTCGATGTACAAGACGTTCCTCCAAGACGAGCTCGTCGGAGCGCTCCACGTCGACCACGTGGCCTCCATCGCCGGAGCGTTCCAGCTACCGCGCTGGTGCCGTTCGTACTACGGCGATCATATTACCTACTCACCGTGGTGGAGCCTGCTCACGCTGCTGGACGAGTCGCCGCTGCTCACCACACTGCGAACGGCCTTCGAGGTCGAGCTCTGGCAGAAGTCGATGCGGGAGCTGCGCAACACGAAGTTCAACCTCATGTACCTCGGCGAGATCCCCAAGGCGCTCGCGACTGGCGCTGTGCAGGCGCTCGGAGAGGTCCTCGAAGGCCTCGACGAGTTCGGTGGCAACGGCGGCAAGCTCGACGACCCGCGCCGTTCCTATGACCTTCCGCGCGCGACCGTCATCGCGATGCTGCCGACCAACAACGGCGTCGCGTGTCCGACCGAGGCCGAGCGAAAGCAATGCGAGGACGGCGTCTCGCTGTTCGGTATCACGATCCCGGGCGAGAAGATCACGCGTGCCTGCACAGGAGAGGCGAGCGAGTGTCACCTCGGGGCGCTGTGCGCAACACCGATGGCCAAGCTGGGCGTCCCGGCGTCCCTGCGCACCTTCGAGGACTTCGTCTGGCAGCGCAACCCATTCAAGCTCGGCGATCCGCACGCGGTCGCGGCCATGGAGCAGTCGCCGGGCGTCGATGTCATCGAGGAGTTCTGGATGGCGCGCGTCTACGGTATCGTCCAGGCCGGCGCCGGTCAGGTGCTCGCCTGGAAGGTTGGCGGAGGGTGTGAGTAGCGCCCTGTCCGACGCCGCGCTCGTCACGAGCGACGCCGAGCTCGCCGCGCGCTTCGAGGTGCGGGCGATCGCGGGGCGTGGAGGCATGGGCTGTGTCTTCCGGGCGCTGGACCGCGCGACCGGCACGGAGGTCGCGCTCAAGGTGCTCGCCACGTCTGGCCCCGAGAGCCACCGCTTCACGCGCGAAGCCGATGTGCTGCGCCAGCTCGAGCATCCAGGCATCGTCGGCTACCGCGACCACGGTGTTACCCCGGAGGGACGGCACTTCCTGGTCATGGAGTGGCTCGAGGGCGTCGACTTGGCGCGCTGGCTCACACGCATGCCGCTCGCGATCGAGGATGCGCTCCGTCTGGTGCACCGCATGGCGGGCGCTCTCGCCGCCGCACATCACCGCGGCATCCTGCACCGCGACGTCAAGCCGGCGAACGTCTTCCTGGTCGATGGGCGGCTCGATGCGGCGAAGCTCATCGACTTCGGGCTCGCGCGCGCGGAAGCCGACGACGGCCTGACGCGGCCCGGGACGGTCATGGGAACGCCGGCCTACATGGCTCCGGAGCAGGTGCGCGGAGAGCGGGTCACGGCGCGCGCGGACGTCTACTCGCTGGGAGCGCTGCTGTTTCGGCTGCTGACCGGGTATGCGCCGTTTCGCGGCGAGCACCAGATCGCCATCCTCGCCAAGGTGCTCGTGGACGAGCCTCCGGACCTGCGCGACCTGCGGCCCGAGGCACCGCCAGCGCTGGCGGCGCTGGTCGCGCGCATGCTGTCCAAGGACCCCGAGCAGCGACCGGCCGATGGCGCCGAGGTCATCGAAGCGCTCGCCGCCATCACGCTCGCCGTGCCCGAGGTCGACTACCTGCCCGCCGCAGTGACGACTCGGGAGCGCCGCGTTGCCTGCGTCGTCCTGTGCGCGGTCGAGGGCGGCGGCGATGCGACCCTTCAGGAGCTCCCACGTGAGGCCGAGCCGGACGGCGTGCGCGAGGCCATCGAGGCGTGTGGCGGCCAGCTCGAGGTCCTCGCTCCCGGCGTGTGGCTCATCACCGTGGCCGAAACGGCGTCCACCACCGAGCAGGCCGATCGTGCGGCCCGATGCGCGCTCGCGACCGCCGCGCTGCGGCCTCACACGCCGATCGTCATCGCGACTGGCCGCGTCGAGGCGCCGGGCGCGCTTCAGGTCGGCGAGGTCATCGATCGTGCGGCAGCGGCGTTGCTCGTCGCCGAGTCCGAGCCGACGCGCGCGGTCATTCGACTCGATGAGGTGACCGCGGGCCTGCTCGACGATCGCTTCGAGATCTCCGGCGCCGGCCCGTGGCGTCAGCTGTTCGGAGAGCGCGCGGCGCTGAGCCATGCACGCACGCTGCTCGGCCGGCGGACGACCTGCCTCGGGCGCGCTCCCGAGCTCGCCACGCTCACAGCGGCGCTGGCCGCGTGCACCGACGAGCCGCGCGCGGGCGCCGTCCTCATCACCGCGCCTCCCGGCCTCGGCAAGTCGCGGCTGGTCAATGAGTTCCTCCGGGCCGCAGGCGCTGACGTGGACCTCCTGTTCGCGGCTGGTGACGCGGTTCGGCCCGGGACGCCCTTCGGCATGGCGGCTGACGTGCTGCGACGGTGCGGCCGGCTCCAGGGTGGGACCCCGACCGATGGGCCACGGCTGCGGGAGCTGGTCTCCCGTCACGTGCAGGGCCCCGCCGCGGATCGCCTCACGGAGTTCCTGGGCGAGCTCTGCGGCCTCCATGCGACCCGCGAGGCGGCCACCCCGATGTTGCTCGCCGCGCGTGCCGATCCCGTGGCCATGAGCGACGCGATTCAGGAGGCCTGGGTCGACTGGCTCCGTGCCCGCTGCAGCGACAAGAGCGTGGTGCTGGTGCTCGACGACGTCCACTGGGCGGACCTGCCCTCGATGCGGCTCGTCGACGCCGCCCTCGACGCGCTCGCTGACCGGCCCCTCCTCGTCGTCGCGATGGGGCGTCCCGAGGTCCACACCCGCTTTCCCGAGCTCTGGCAGAAGCGGGCGCTGCAGGAGCTGCGGCTGCCGCCTCTTGGGCGCGGCGCCGCCGAGCGGCTGGTGCGAGATGCGCTGGGTACGAGTGTCGATGGAGACGTCGTGACGGCCGTCGTCGAGCGTGCGACCGGTAACCCGTTTCACCTGGAGGAGCTCGTCCGCGCGGTCGTCGCCGGCAACGGCCCCGCGGCGCTCCCCGACTCGATCTTGGGCATGATCCAGTCCCGATTGTTGCAGCTCAGCCTCCTCCAGCGGCGCGTGCTTCGCGCAGCCAGCGTCTTTGGCGAGACGTGTTGGGCCGGCGGAATCACCACGCTTCTCGGTGAGGGAGCCACAGTAGACGAGGTCCAGGCCGGCCTCCGTGAGCTGGTCGCCGAGGAGATCCTGCTGCGCCGCACGACGCCTCGGGTCGCGGGCGAGGCCGAGTACGCCTTTCGCCACGCGCTCGTGCGCGACGCGGCCTACGCGATGCTCACCGACCGCGATCGCGTCAGCGCCCATCGGCTGGCGGGTGCATGGCTCGAGTCGCGCCAGGTGCATGAGCCGGCCATGCTCGCCGCGCACCACCAGGCGGGCGAGGCGCCGGAGCTCGCGCTCGGGCTGCTGCGTCGCGCGGCCGAGCAGGCGCTCGAGGCCAACGATCTCGACCGGGCCGCGAGCTATGTCGGGCGCGCACTGGCCTGCGGTCCCGACGACTCCACCGCGGGCGCGCTTTGGGCGATCGAGGCCGAGGTCGCCTACTGGCGCGGCGCGCTCGACCTGGCCGGCGAGCGAGCCTCATCCGCCGCCGGACGGCTCACTGAGGGGACGACCTCGTGGCTCTCGGCCATGTCCGCCAAGATCGGCGCCGCGGGCCAGCAGGGCCACAACGATCGCGTCGCCGAGGCCCTCCGGCGCGTCGCCGTGGCTGCCTCCCCACCCGAGGCGCGCGGCTCTATGGTCGTGACCCTGTGTCGCGGTCTCACCCAGCTCTATTGGGCCCACCATGCCGCGGACCTCGAGCCAGTCACCGGACGCCTCGAGGTGCTCGTCGCTTTGCCGGAGCCGCTCGCGGCCCACGAGAACGGCTGGGTCCACCGCGTCCGCGCCGAGTCCGCCTGGCTCCACGCGCGTCACTCCGATCGCTGCTTGGACGCCTATGCGCTGAGCTGCCAGGCCTTTGCGGAGGCGCGCGCGCTGCGCAATCTGAGTGTGGCCCGGCTCAATTGGGCGTGCCTCGCGAGCTGGTCGGGTGATGTCGCAGGCGCACTCGCGCTCGTCGATCTCGTGCGCGACGACGCGGCTCGCCTCGGTTCGGGCTTCCTGCGGCTCTATGGCCAGACCGTGCGCGGTCTCGTCCAGGCCTACGCGGCCGACCCGAACGCCGAGGCCACGATGGGCAGCGCCTTGCCTCAGCTCGGTGGCAGCCCGCGACTGAGCCTCATCGCGCGACTGGTCGTCGGCGGTCTGGCGCTCGCCCGCGGGGACATCGAGGTCGCTGAGGCACATGCTCAGGCCGCGCTTGTCATCCCCGCCGTGGCGGATCTGCGTCACGGCGCCCACGCACTGCGCGCGCGTGTGCTGCTCGCGCAGGGCAGGGCCCAAGAGGCGCTGGCCGAGGCGCGCGTCGCCGTGGAAGTGCGGGGTGCTTGCCGAGATCTCGAGCTGACCGACGGCCTGGCCGAGGTGGCGCTGGCCGAGGCGCTCGTGGCCGTGGGGGATCACGTAGCCGCGCGTGAGACGCTTGAGCCGGCGTGGCAGCGCCTTTTCGACGTGGGTACCACGATCGCCAGTGCCTCACGCCGAGAGCGGTTCTTCGAGCGACCGCTCGCCAACGACCGCCTGGTCACTTTGGCGCGCGAGCTGGGGATTCCGCTCGGTCTCGGGGGAGTGTCCCTCGAGGCGGAGGCCTCCGAAGCGTAGTCCCTGGAGTCACCGATCGCGTCGCGGCTCTCCCCGAACGACAGCCTGCCGGTCCCGCGCGCCAGCAGCTGCGGGCGGTCGCTGGTGGGGATGACGAGCGTGCGGATGGCCGACATCACAGGCCCAATAGCCCACGGGGCGCACCCACGCCAGTCAGCGCTCGACGCGGCTTCCAGCGATCCGGGGCAGCGCGTATCATCTTGTCGTGCCGGCCGTTCCCGCCCAGTTTCGCGCGCTCTTCTGGGACGTCGCGCCCGAGACGCTCGATAGTGATTATGACGAGGTGTATATTTTGGGGCGCATCTTGGAATTCGGGCAGCTCGTCCACGTGCGTTGGGCGATCGCGACCTATGGCCTCGAGCGTATCCACGACTTCTTCCGGACGGTCGGCCATCCGGAGCTCAGCGCTCGCACGCTTTCCTTTTGGCGCGCCTTTTTTCGCGCGGAGAAAGAGTCATGGGCAAGCCCGCCAGCTTGGCGAAAGAGCAACATCGCGCCCTGGGTCTCCTGAGGGACCTCCCCGCGCTGGCACCGTTCTATCTTGCGGGTGTCTCCGCCCTCACGGTGCACCTTGGACATCGTCGTTCTGAGGATCTCGACTTCTTCGCTGAGGCCGACGCATCGGACCTCGACGCCGTGGCGTCCGCCCTGTCGGGAGCGTTTTCGGAGCTCGTGGTCAGCGCTTCGACGGACGCCGTACTTCGGGTCGTCGCTGACGGTACCTCCCTCGACTTCGTTCGATATCCGTACGCGCTGTTGGAGCCGACCCAGGTCGGTCCCGAGGGGATACCGTTGGCCTCCCTGCGGGACTTGGCCGCGATGAAGGTCGCCGCCATTGCGAGTCGTGGTATTCGTCGCGACTTCTGGGACCTTCACACGCTGGCCACTCGCGTGCTGCCGTTGGATGTCGCCCTCGACGCGTACGCCTGTCGTTATGGGGTCGCGCGCTCTGATGCCTATCATGTGCTCCGCGCGCTGACGTACTTCGACGACGCCGAGAAGGAGGCGACGCTGCCGCGCGGGCTGACGCGCGCCCACTGGGAGACCATCAAGCGCTGGTTCCGCGTCGAGGCACCAGGCGCATTGTCGCTGTAGCGACGCGGTGGCCTGGCCCCGTGTTGTTGGCTGGACCGCTGCGCTCCGTGTCGGGCTCACCGGCGCCAGCGAACGTGACGTGGCTGGTGCGCCACTCGTGGTTCTGATGTGCACGCTTCCGGTCAATCCGGGAACCCGGGCCAGCTGGCTGCCCTGGGTACGACCCCCGGCCCCTCTGCCGAGCACGCCAACGCGCAATTGCGCGCCGCAGGGATCTTGCCTAGGGTCGCGTCCGAACGTCAGAGGGACGGTCCCGACGACGTCGCGATCCCTTCACTAGCCCGCATTATGCATGAATGGCGCGATGTCAACGCCGCGAACGCACGGCTGAGCCGTCGCGGCGCGA
>SXOX01000236.1 GCA_005776585.1 Pseudomonadota bacterium
ACATGGCGGAGCACTCGATATGCCAGCCGGGCCGCCCCGGCCCCCACGGGCTCTCCCAAAACGGCTCACCCGGCTTGGCGGCCTTCCACAGCGCGAAGTCTGCCGGCGTGCGCTTGCGCTCATCGACTTCGACCCGCGCGCCAGCCTGAAGCTCGTCCAGTGGCCGCTTTGAGAGCGCTCCGTACGGCGAAAAGCTCGGCACGTCGAAGTACACGTCGCCGTGCGCCGCGTAGGCGTGACCCCGCGCGATGAGCTGGTCGATGACGGTAATGATCTGCGGGATGTGCGTCGAGACCAGGGGCTCGACGTCGGCCTTTCCCACACCCAGCGCGCCCATGTCCTCGTGCACGGCGGCGATGTACTGCTGCGACAGTGCCTCCGCCGGGACGCCGCGCTCGTTGGCGCGCTTGATGATCTTGTCATCTACATCTGTAAAGTTGCGCACGAACGTCACGTCGAGCCCGCGCCATCGCAGGTAGCGCTGGATGACGTCGAACGCAATGTAGCTGCGCGCGTGACCGATGTGGCAGAGGTCGTAGACCGTGACGCCGCACACGTACATCTTGACGCGGCCCGGCTCGAGGGTGAGGAACGGCTCCTTCTTGCCCGTGAGCGTGTTGTGAATGGTGATGCCCGTCTCGTGTCCGACCGCCGTCATGAATCCCCCTACTTGACGCTCATCTTGACGTAGAGCGCGGCCATCGCGTGCGCCATCTCGAGGCCCACCGAGCGCAGCGTGTGCTCCGTGAGCGGCATGCCCTCGGGCTCGCCGTGCGCGTGCTGCCAGGCGTGCAGCTCCTTGTCGCTCGTGAAGAAGTGGCTGTTCTGTGACACCGTCTCTGGAATCGACGCGGTCCCGTCCCAGCCCGGTACGAAGGCCGTGAGCGACGCAGGCTTCATCTTCGTGAGGTGACCCTCGGCGTCGAGCTCGAGCTCGATGGGCGCGCCGCTGATGGCGCACTTGGTCCGCACGTGGACGGCCTTCTGGAGCATGGGCGCCACCGTGAGCGCGTCGATGGCCCCTAGAACGTGAAACGGGATGCCCTCCTCGCTGGTTACGGTGATAGCCGTCTTCTGATGCGTCACGCCGCCCACGATGGACGCGATGGCCTCGCCGTCTGCGGCCAGGTACAGCAGCCGGCGGCGGCGGAGATCGGTGATGGCGGCGCGAATCGCGTCCGCGGTCTCGTGGTCGGAGAAGCGCTCGACGAGCTGCGCGACCTTGGGGAACCAGCCGCGGGTCGTCCCCGCAGCAACCAGGTGCTCCAGCAGCTCGACCTCCAGGTGGCTCAGCGCCCCGGACATCTCACGCATGAAGAAGTACAGGTTCATCTCGGGGGCGAGCGGAACGTCAAGGTCGATGGGGGTGTGGTCGCT
The DNA here is from genome assembly GCA_005776585.1 of Pseudomonadota bacterium. Classification (GTDB taxonomy): domain Bacteria; phylum Myxococcota_A; class UBA9042; genus SXOX01. Next base: position 1,378 of record SXOX01000236.1, read on the forward strand.
CATGGGCGCCGGAAGATAGCAGCGCACGGCGTGGGCGCAAGCGCGCCTCGGTCACCGAACGAGCAGGCAGTGCTCCGTCCGTGCGAGGGCCTTGTCGAACGTTCGGGTGACGGCGCCAAGCTGACTGTACCGACTCTGAATCAGGCGATCGACCAAGCCCGGCGGGGGCGGGGCACGCGTTGCTCGCGACAGCTTCGGCGGATCGGTCTCGAGCAGACCGGAGTCGAGCAGCGCGGCGAGCTGCGCTCGAGCCACGTCATCGGGAACGCCGTAGTGATGACGGAGCGCGTAGTACGCCTCCGCGACGACGAGGTCAGACGCGATGACCGGCTCGCCCGCCGCGATGGCCTCTTCGAGCAACCGACGCGCAGCCGCGGCCTGGTCTGCGGGCTGACCGAGGAGCAGCCGGACCAGCACGGACGTGTCGAGGCCGATCATGGCTCTCGGCGCGCGCGAGCCGCCTCGACGCTGGCGTGGATGTCCGCGAGGTCGTGCGAGGCGCCCATTGCGTAGGCCGAGAGCGCGCCGTACCAGCTCCAGTCCGGTCTTGCCGCCCGAATGACCCACACGGACTCGCCGTCTATCGATCGTGGCTCCAACCGCAGGCGATCGCCTGGCCCGACGCCGAGCGCGTTGCACAGATCCACTGGGAGCGTGGCTTGGCGCTTGGAGGTGATCGCGATCGTTGGCATGACGCAAGGCTACTGGGGGGCTCCTTGCTCGTCAAGGCGCGAGTAAGGAGCAGCGCAGGGCGCGGTCTAACCCACGTCCGCTGGGACGCCGACTGTGCCAGGTCCGACGCGGTAGCGCTCACCGGCGCGGCCGCCACGGGCCACGTACCAGAGCCCGAAGGCGCTCTGCTGAACGAGCTGCGCGAGCCACGCAGCGAGACCAAACGCCGTTGCGACCGGGTCGCCGACGACTACGCCGTACAGCGCGAGCGGCTTCAATAGGAAGTACCAGTAGATGCCCACGTTCGCCGGCGGGTTGGGGAGCATCATGCCAACGACGACGCAGCACATCATCGCGTAGGCGGCTCCGAGCGAGACCTCGAACGGTGCGCCCGAGCCGTGCGCAAAGCCCTTGGTCAGCACCCAGTACCCGAAGCCGTTGACGGCCCAGTAAACGAGCGTCCAGCCCACGAACGACGCGAGGTAGCCGGGCTTGGGGAAGGCGCCGAGGCCCTCGAAGAACTGCTCGACGAGGCCACAAAGCTTGTCTGCGAGGCCCTTGGAGACGCGGCCGAACGTCCCGTGGATGAGCCGCGTTGCGAGGTGGCGGCGCCAATAGGCCAGGCCCAACACGAAGAGCGCGCCCGCGAAGATGACCAGCGCCATCCAGGCGCCGGTCTGGATCTCCAAGAAGTACGTGGCGGCGTTGCCCGTGGACGGCAGCGAGAAGAGCACCAGGAAGAGCGCGAGCGAGACGACCAGGCCGTCGACGACGCGCTCGACCACAACCGTCGCGAGCACCTGGCTCATCGTGACGTCGCCGCGCTCGGCCAGCAGGTAGGGCCGGGCGAGCTCTCCCAGGCGAAACGGCAGCACAAAGAGGTACATGAAGCCTACGGCGCTCACCCGGTTCAGGCGCGGGAAGTCGATGGCGTCCTGGGTCAGCGGTCGCAAGAGCGGCGCCCAGCGGATGACGCGCAGCACGTGGATGACGGCGAGTACCGCGAGGTAGGCCGCAAAGTACAGCCAGTCGAAGCGCCACGAGCCCGCGTCCAGCACCGTCCCGCGCAGGCGAACGCCATGCTCGAACAGCACGTGCAGCGGCCAGTCGGAGGCGCCGAGCCAGATGAACAGCACGCCCAGGCCGAGCCCGAGCACCCACTTCAGCGTCGTCTTGGCGGGAGCGCTCACAGCCGGGTCACCTTCTGGCGTGTCGCCTCTGAGAGCGCGATCCGGCCCGTGGCGTTGCGCGTGTCGACGATGGTAGGAGCGGCTTCGCAGAGCGCTACGAGGTCGAAGGCGCGGTGGTCGGTCGTGATCACGGCGCAGTCGAGGCCTTGGAGCGCCTCGGCGAACGGGACGGCCGTGTAGGTGTGCTCTTCGACGGTAACGCTCGCGACGTAGGGGTCACAGAAGGAGACTCGTGCGCCACGGCGGTGGAGGAGGCCCAGCACCTCGAGCGCGGGCGATTCGCGCACGTCATCAATGTCCGGCTTGTAGGCCACGCCAAAGACCACGATGCGCGAGCCGCGGACCGCCTTCTCGCGATCGTTGAGCGCGTCGGTCACGAGCCGCACGACGAACTCCGGCATCGCGCTGTTGACCGTCTGCGCCAGCTCGATGAAGCGCGCCGTGTAGTTGTGCGAGCGCAGCTTCCACGAGAGGTACAGTGGATCAATCGGGATGCAGTGGCCGCCGAGCCCGGGTCCCGGGTAGAACGGCATGAAGCCACACGGCTTGCTCTTGGCCGCAGCGATCACCTCCCAGGTGTCGATGCCCAGCGTGTGGCACATGAGCGCGACCTCGTTGACGAGGCCGATGTTCACCGCGCGAAAGGTGTTCTCGAGCAGCTTGGCCATCTCGGCGGCGTCCGTCGACGAGACGACGTGGACATGGTCGATGAAACGCGCGTAGAGCGCGTGAGCGACTGCTGAGCACGCCGCAGTGGCGCCCCCGAGGACCTTGGGAGTGTTGCGCACGCTGAAGTGCGGGTTCCCCGGGTCGGTGCGCTCGGGCGAGAACGCGAGGAAGAACTCGTGGCCCACGCGGTAGCCCGACTCCTCCAGCATGGGCAGGCCCACCTCGCGCGTGAAGCCCGGGTAGGTCGTGGACTCGAGCACCACCAACTGCCCGCGGCGCAGGAAGTGGGTTATCTCCTTGAGCGCTGCGACCACGTAGCTGAGGTCCGGCTCCTTGGTCTTGTTGAGCGGCGTGGGGACGCAGATGAGGATGGCGTCGGTGTCCTGCAGCTCCCGAAAGCGCGTCGTGGCCGAGAGCCGGCCCGCGTCCCGGAGCTCGACGATCGCGGCGGACGGGACGTCCCCCACCCAGCTCTCGCCGCGCGCGAAGGCGTCGACCTTGGCCTCGTCGATGTCGATGCCCACCACCTGAGAGCCCGCCCGCGCGCATGCGACCGCGAGCGGCAAGCCGACGTAGCCGAGGCCGATCACCCCGAGGCGAGCGCTCAGGTCGTCGATCTTGGGGAGCAGGAGGTCGCGTGCGTCGGTCTGCAAAGCGCGGGGAATCTATGGGGACCCCGTACCGCGAGTCAAGGCAAAGCCGCCGCCGCGACGCTACTTCAGGCGCGCGAGCTGGGCCTCGGTCAGGGCCAGGAGATCGCCACCCTCGACGTGCTTGCCGTGGGCTGGAATGACCGCGCGCAGCGGGTGCCGATGCACCTCGGCGAGCATGGCCTCACGCGCTGCCGCCTTGTCCTTGATCATCAGCCAGGTGGCCAGCCGAAACAGCTTGTAGCCGGGACCCGAGTCCGTGCGCTGAAAAAGGAAGCGCAGCAGGAAGTTGGGCGGCAGCTTGGGGATGTTGGCGATGAAGTCCGAGGGGTACCAGAACGTGCCCGTCGGCGTGTCGATGGTCACGAGCGCGTTCGCCATCTTGAGGCCGGGGAGCTCATAGCAGCGCACGTTCGCCGCCGACTTCAGCGCGCTGACCGACTCCCACGTCGCCGAGGGGACCTTCTTGCGCAGCCGCTTCAGCCCGGCGTCGGGGCCGTAGGAGACCGCTCCCGGGTACCGCGTGCGCCACTCCGGCTGCCCCAGCCAGTGGAAGCCGTTGCACGTGATGAGCGCGGTGACCTTCCCGAACTCGTCGAGCTCCTTGAAGGCGGCTTCGCTCATCTTGTTGGCTGGGCTCATGACGTGCAGTTCGTCACCGACGCCGCTGCGATAGGCCAGCGTCGTGGCGATACCGCCGCCGAAGTCATACTCGCGATAGAGAACGCCGGCGTCCTTGTCGAGGATCGTCCAGCCGTTCGCCGTGGTGGTCGCCATGGATGTGCCTCCCTAGAACGAATTGCCGATGGTGAACTCGAACACGATGGGCTCCTCGCCGGGCTTGGGCTTGACGGGGATGCCCCACTCGAAGCGTAGCGGGCCGACGGGGCTGAACCAGCGCACGCCGAAGCCGAACGAGGCGCGCAGCTTGGCCACGTTCATGTATTCGTCGTCGTTGAACGCGTTGCCGGCGTCAAAGAAGAGCACGCCCTTGATGTTGACCTGCGGCAGGATCGGGAACTCGAGCTCGATGTTGAAGATGAGCTCCTTGTTGCCGCCGATGCTGAAGGGCGAGAGCGTTGTGCCCGGCTCCCGCGAACCGGCGACGGCGAGCTTGGGGCCCAGGCTGTTTCGGGCGAAGCCGCGGACGTCGAAGATGCCGCCGACGAAGAAGCGCTCGAAGATGGGCACCGGCCGGTCCGAGAGGCTCATGATGTGGCCCACGGTGCCGTTGAGCTTGAGGACGACGTCCCAAAACAACGGAAAGTACCATCGTGTGCGAAACGTCGTCCGCATGAACTCGTTGTCGCTGCCGAGATACCGGCTGGCGAACTCGGTGGTCAGCGTCGTGAACTGGCCGCTCGTCGGGAACATGCGGTCGTCGCGCGAGTCGTAGACCGCCGTGGCCTTGAGCGAGGAGGTGAGGCCCGAGTTGAACAGGTTGGCGATGGGGATGGAGCTGCGGCCGCGCAAGCCGCCGATGGTGACGTCGACCTGCTCGAGCTTGTAGCCGAGCGACAGCGAGAACTCGTCTGTGAAGCGATAGCCCCACGCCAGACTCCCGCCGAGGCTGCGGCGCGAGAAGTCCTCGAAGTCCTGCTGGAAGTTGTACAGGTCGGCCGAGAGCGTCCAGTTCGAGTCCAGGAAGTAAGGCTCGAAGAAGCTGATGGTGTAGAGGCTTCGGATGCTCGACAGCGTGGCCTGGAACGAGAGCGTCTGCCCGTGGCCAAGAAAGTTCTGCTTGGAGATCTGCGCGGTCGCGATGAAGTTCTCGAGGCTCGAGAAGCCTGCGCCGACCTGGAAGGTGCCCGTCTGGCGCTCCTTGACCTTGATGACGAGGTTGATGCGCTTGGGGTCGTCGCTCGGCTCCGGGACGATGTCGACCTTCTCGAAGAAGCCGAGTCGGATGATCATCGAGCGGCTCTTCTTGATGGCCGTAGCGTTGAACAGGTCGCCTTCGCCGATCGTGAGCACCCGCCGGATGACCTTGTCGCGCGTGGTCTCGTTGCCCGTGACCTCGATGGTCCCGATGTTGGCCTTCTCGCCCTTTTGGATGATGTAGGTGAACTCGATGGTCTTGTCCTCGGGGTGCGCGACGTGCGTGTTGGACACCGTCGCGTTGGCGTAGCCGAGGTCCTTGTACTCGTCGCCGATGGCGCTCGAGTCCGACTGCATCTGCATGTAGTCAAACGTCTTGCCCGGCACCATCAGGCACTTGGCGAGCAGGAAGTCCTTCTCGAAGAGCAGGTCGCCGCCGACGTCGATCTTGGAGACCGTGTACTTGTCGCCCTCAGTCACCGGAATGGTGAGGTCCATCGACTTGCGGTCGGGCCCGAGCGTGACGACCGGCTCGCCCACCTTGGCGTTGATGTAGCCCTTGGTCAGGTAATACAGGTGCAGGCGCTGCAGGTCCTGGTCGAGCTTCTCCTTCTGGAACTTGCCGGAGCCCGTCAGGAAGCTGAACCAACCGCCCTCTTGCGTCTGGAGGATGCCCTTGAGCTCGTCCTCTGGGATGCTGCGGTTGCCGAGGAACGAGATGCTCTTGACCTTGACCTTGTTGCCCTCGTCGATGACCAAGATGAGGTTGACGAAGTTGTCTTTGAGGGTCTCGAGCCGATAGGTCACGTCCACGAGGTAGTAGCCGTCCTCGACGTAGAGCTCCTTGATCTTCTGCACGTTCTGCTTGATTCGGCCCGTGTCGGCGATCTCGTAGGTGCGGAGATCCATGACCTTCTTGAGGTCGTCCTCGTCCTTGTTGTCGTAGCCCTCGAAGCGCACGGCCGCGATGGTGGGCCGCTCCTTGACCACGAACCGCACGCGCACGCCGGCGTCCTCGTCCTTGCGGAGCACGCGTACGTCGCTGAAGACCTTCATGCGAAAGACGCGCTTGATGTCCTCCGACAGCGTACTGGGCTCGAGCGCCGAGCCGACGCGCGTGAGCAGCTTGGCCTTGACCGACTCCTCGGGGATGCGAAAGAGGCCCTCGAACTCGATGGCGATCACGTTCGGGAGGCGGTCCTGAGCGCGCGCAGGGGCGCCATACGCCGTAATCAGGGCGCAGCACACCGCTGCCGCCGCAAGTCCCCGGCGAGCGAGCCCACTAGCGCCGGGACCCGAATTCATGGCGCCCCTTCGTACACGACCCCATCGCGCATCTCAAGGCGACGGGGCAGGAGCTCGGCGAGGCCGTTGTTGTGGGTGACGACCAGGAACGCGACCCCGCGATCGCGGTTCAGCTTCACGATCAGCTCGTGAATTTCGTCAGAGGTGCGTTGATCGAGGTTGCCCGTGGGCTCGTCCGCCAACACCAATCGTGGGTTGGTCACGAGCGCGCGCGCGACGGCCACACGCTGCTGTTCGCCGCCCGAGAGCTCGCCCGGCCGGTGATGCACGCGATGACCCAGTCCGACCTCGTCGAGCAGCGCCTGCGCGGCCCGCAGCGCCTCGTGTCGCGGCTTGCGACCAATCAGCGCCGGCAGCGCGGCGTTCTCGAGCGCCGAGAGCTCCGGCAGCAGGTGGTGAAACTGAAAGACGAAGCCCATCGTGCGGTTGCGAAAGGCCGCGAGCTCGCCCTCGGGGAGGGCGAAGACGTCCCGCGCAGTGGCGCCTTCGCCGAAGCGCACCGTACCGGTCGTCGGGCGGTCGAGCGTGCCGAGGACATGAAGCAGCGTGCTCTTACCGACGCCGGACTTGCCGCGCACCGAGCACATGTCGCCCTCGCGCATCGTGAGGTTGGCATTGCGCAGTACGGGGATCTCGTGGCCCAGCTTGAAGTACGACTTCGAGATGGCGGTCGCTTCCAGCAGGACGGGCCGGGGGTCACTCATAGCGCAGGCCCTCCACGGGACGCAGCCGTGCCGCCTCCGAGGCCGGATAGACGGTGGCAAGGAGGCTCACGCCAATGGCCGCGAGCGCGATGATGGCGATCGTCAGCGGATCGATGGTGACCGGCAGCGTCTCGATGTAGTACTGCCGTGGCAGGGCGAGGCCCTGTGTTTGGATATACCAGCAGGAGCCGAGCCCGGCGACGAGTCCCGACAGCGCTCCGATGACTCCGATGAAGCCGCCGAGCGCGAGGAACATGGTCCGCACGCCTCGGTCGGTGGCGCCCATGGACTTCAAGATCGCGATCTCCTTTGACTTCTCCAAGATGATCATGACGAGTGAGCCGACGATGTTGAACGCGGCCACGATGATGATGAAGCCCAAGACGACGAACATCGCCACGCGCTCGAGCTTGAGTGCGCTGAAGAGGTTCTTGTTGAGCGTCTTCCAGTCGATGACCTCGAGGGTGCCCTCGCCGAGCGCTAGGCGCGTCGCGCGAACGATGTCCGCCGTCTCGTCGACGTCGGTGACCCGCAGCTCGATGCGGTTGATGTCCCCGCCGAGGTGAAAGAAGCGCTGTGCGTCGCCCATGAGCACGTAGGCGAGCTTCTGATCGAACTCGAACATCCCGGTCTTGAACAGCGCCGCCACGCGAAAGGCGCGTGCTCGGGGCTGCATGCCGAGGAAGCCGGCGTCGTCGCGTGGCGAGACAACGGTGACCTCGTCGCCGACCTCGACGCGCAGGCTGGTCGCCAGTTCTTCGCCGATGAGGATGCCGGGGCGCAGGCCCTCGTCGGTGTGGTCCAGCGGGCTCGGGCTCACAGCGCCGGGCTCGCCGGGCAGCGCCTCGGGCTCAATGCTGCCGGGTACCGCAGGCTCGGCAGGACCTGGCGGCGGCAGGGGCAGCGGCTGCCGGTGTGCGCCTGGGCCGCGCGAGAGGGCCCAGCGCGCGAAGGGTACCACCCGCTCGGGCCGGCGCAGGTTGTCGAGCGTGCCGGAGATGACGGTGCGGCGCAGGTGGTGTTCGGCGCCGAGCGCGTCCGGATCGATGCCGCGCAGCGCGAGGCTCGTGTTGCGGTTGTCGCGCGAGGAGATGATCACGTCGCCGTGCACGAACGGGATCGCGGCCGCCACGCCCGGGAGAGCGCCGAGCGTGCGCACCTTGGCGTCGATGTCGGGGATGCCGACCATGGGCTCCTGGTCCTCGATGAGCACGTGCGGATTGGTCGCGAGGATCTTCGTGCGCAGGTCCGCCTCGAAGCCGCCCATCACCGACATGACCAGGATGAGCGCCCAGGTGCCGGTGCCCACGCCGACGACCGAGATGAAGCTCGTTGCGGTGACCGAGCGGAGGTCCGTGTCCCCGCGGAGCGCGCTCTTCCAGCGGTCGAGGCGGTCGACCTCACCCGCGCGCCGATGTCGGCGGAAGGGCCAGGTGAAGCTCAGCCCGGCGAGCACGAGCAGCGCGACCTGGATGGGCGCATGCAGCTCCATGGTCGTCGCGAACAAGCGGCGCAGCGGCACGAGCGGTAGCGCCGCCCAGAGGCCAACGCAGAGCAGGCCGAGTCCGATGGCCAACGCCGTAGAGGGACGCCTCCCGCCCTCGTAGCCCACGACCTCACGGCTGCCCTCCTGGTGCGACCGCAGAAAGTGCCAGCCCGCAAACAGCACGTAGTTGGTGCTCCAGATGGGACGGCCGAACTCGTGGGCGAGCAGCGTAATGGTCCACGTGATGAGCGAGACGACGAGCAGGATGACGACAATCGCCCCGACCAACACGACGGCCGTGGTCACGAAGTACTGGAGCTCCGGCGTCGTCGTCCCAAGCCACCGCAGGCCGAGCACCGCGGCGGTGACCACCAGCACGACGACCCCGAGCCGCGCCATGAACGCGCGATCGGCTCGTCGCCCGAGCACGTCGAGCACGAGCTCCAACAGGCGGAGCCAAGCGCGGAGGACGACCATGAGAGCGGCGAGACCTCAGCCGGCCTCGGGCCGCATGTGGGGGAAGAGGATGACCTCGCGAATCGTGGGGCTGTTGGTGAGCAGCATCACGAGCCGGTCGATGCCGATGCCCTGACCGGCAGTCGGCGGCATGCCGTACTCCAACGCGCGGACGTAGTCGCGGTCGATGGGCATGGCCTCGACGTCCCCCGCCAGGCGCTGCGCCATCTGGTCTTCGAAGCGTTGCCGTTGGTCCACCGGGTCGTTGAGCTCGGAGAAGGCGTTGGCGATCTCGTTGCCGGCGCAGAAGAGCTCGAAGCGGTCGACCCAGTCCGGATCCGCGTCGTTCTTGCGCGAGAGCGGCGAGGTCTCGAGAGGGTACTGCGTGATGAACGTCGGCTGGATGAGGTTGGGCTCGCACAACGTCTCGAACAGGTGGACGAGCATTTTACCGTACGACGCGTCCGGATCGTAGTCGACGCCGCGCTCGTGCGCCTCGGCGTGAAGCCCCGTCAGCGTGGCGGTGCGGTCCGCGTGCACGTCGGCGATGGCGGTCAGGGCCTCGCGCACGGTGTACCGCGCGAACGGCCGTGCAAACGACAGCGTGTGGTCGCCGTAGGTCACGGTCGTCGTGCCGAGCACCTGCTGGCACAGGTCCGAGAGCAGCTCCTCGGTGAGCACGATGAGGTCCTCGTAGGTCGCGTACGCCTGATAGAACTCCAG
>SXOX01000237.1 GCA_005776585.1 Pseudomonadota bacterium
CCGCGCCGTCGCGCTTCAGGCGACCCTGGCGCGGCTACCGAGCGGCGAGCGCCGCACGATCGTCGTCGGCAACCATCCGTGGCGCTACCGCGAGGTCGAGCGTCGGCTGGAGCTCGTCGCCGAGCCGTGGCCCGACGTGCCGTGTCCCGAGGACACCAGCGCCGAGGTGAGCCTCGGTCCTGGATTCGTGATCGACCGGCGCGAGGCGCATCGGGGCGAGGTCGTGCTGTTTCATGCGGCGCGCTTCCCCGACGAGGACGGCCCGACCTGTCCGGGGCTCGGGCCCGAGGACGGTCCTGAGCGGCGGTGATCGGAGGGATCGTGCCAATGGCACCATGCGACGGACACACGGAACGTTCCGCCGCCGGCGAGGGTCACCCTGAGTTTGAAACAGGGTCAGGTCGGCGCAACGTCACAGTGAACTTCGACCCGCGATGGGTATTTGCCTCGACGCCGACTCTGCCGCCCATGGCCTCGACCAGGTGCTTCACGATGGCGTGTTCACGCTTGCGTTTCGACGCCTCTCGGGTATCACGCGGGCATGCTGCCGCCCGATCCCCATCTACCGCTCCCACCGGCGTCTCTGCCACCGCCATCGACACAGCCACCGCGCATCGTCTATGCGACGGATCTGGAGACATTGGAGCGCGAGTGCTCGGTCGAGTTCGTCCGCGCCAGCGGCCCGGGCGGGCAGCACCGCAACAAGACGGAGACCGGGGTCAGGGTCACGCACGCCATCAGCGGCGTCGTCGTCACGGCTACCGAGCGACGCTCGCAGGCTCAGAACCGATCGCTCGCGTTCGAGCGGCTGATCGCGCGGCTCGAGGCGCTCAACTTCGTCCCCAAGCCACGCAAGCGCACGCGCAAGCCCAAGTCGGCCGATCGCAACCGGCTGGCCGACAAGCGCAAGACGGGCGAGCGCAAGGCCAGCCGCCGGGACGGCAAGCGACCCGAGCGAGGCGAGTAGCGTCGGGACGCACGCCTGGGGTGACTTTTGTCGCTCTGAGGCCATCTTCGGCTACACTCCGGCCGGGCGCTGCAGTGGGCACGCCCGGAACGTCGACGACCGAGTCAGGAGCACGTCATGCCCAAGGGTCAAGAGAAGCCGAAGACGAACAACAAGCCCAAGCTCAGCGTGAAGGAGAAGAAGGAGAAGAAGGCCAAGAAGCAGGCCGAGAAGGCCAACAAGTAGGACTCTCTACTTCCCCTTGGCCTGGAGCCCGCGCGGCGGCGCGGCGTTGACCAGGAGGCCGGCGCGACAGGTGGCCACGACGTCCTCGAAGGCGACGCCGGCCTTGTGGGCGCGAAGCGTGTAGGTCCCGGGCGGCACGTTGGTGAAGACCACGCCGCCGTCGGCGCTGGTCTCGGTGAGCTTGGGATCGGGGATCACGCTTGCATTGAAGTACACCGGGCCGTGGCTCGCGGAGAGGGGCGGTTCGATGGTGACCGTCGCGCCGGCCTCGCCATGTGGCGCCGGCGGGTACTTGGCTGTGGAATACCACGTCACCGTCGTCGAGATCTGGCACCGGGTCGGATCCGGCGTGATGCCCACCGCCGCCACGTAGATGTCGTAGATGAGCTGACCGACGGCCTGGAACGCCAGACGGTCGAAGCCCTCCTTGGGGACCACGTGCGTGCCGGTCTGGTTGGGCGTGTAGTCCGAATGGTCCAGAACGGCGGTCGCGGTGCTGCCGACGGGAACTCCTGCGATGGACCAATCGCCCTGCGCGTCGGTCGTGGCCGCCCCAAGTTGTGGATGCTCGAGCAAGGTGACCTTCGCATCTTTCAATGCTCCGCCCGCTGGCCCGAAGATGAACACGCGACCCGAGACGGTCGCCGTAGGCCCCGGCGTGAGGTCGGCGGCGACGTCGGAAGGGACGTCCGGGGGCACGTCTGGCACGCTGAGCTCGGGCCCTGGGTCGAGTGGCGTGCCGGGATCGGCGGTCGTACCGAGGTCCGACGCACCGCCGACGTCACTCGCAGTGAGGTCGCTTCCAAGCTGGCCGGTTTCGGTCGTTGCGCAGGCGGCCATGGAGGCCACAAGGGCCATGGCAGCCGGGAGAATCCTCACTTTCATACGTCACCCACGCCCGCATCGTAGGCGCACGCGCCGTCGGGTCAAGGCACCGCGGTGACGACGACCGTGAGCGGCCACTGGAGCGCCGGCGGCGTGCGCTCGACGGCCACCTCGACGAAGCCCAAGGCGTCGATGGGCACGTCGAGCCGGGTGTCCGGCGCCATCACGGTGCCGTTGACTCGAACCGAGGCCGCGTCACGTAGCCCCTCGACGTGAACGCGGTGCACCCTGGCACTCGGGTGGAGCGGTAGACGGATCGTCAAGGCGCGGTCGCCGCGAATGGCCTCGAAGAGCGTGTCGGGGTCGAGCGCCTCGCGGAGCACGCGCAGGCTTCGGTATGGGCGCCGCAGGTCGACGCGCACCGGCGCGCCGTGGCTCCATGGGTCGACGGGCGGGCCGTCCCAGCGGAGCACATCGAGATGCGGCAGCCGCCACGCACGGTGAGGACCGAGCTGGTGGTCGAGCGCTGCAACCACGGCGTCTGGGATGGCTTCGTCGAACTCCGGCTGGCCGAACAGGATCTCCCGATAGCGGACGACCCAGAGCCGTCCGATGTCGACGTGACCGGCGAGGCTCTCGAGCGGCAGACCGAACCCACGCAGGGGGGCAAAGACGCGCTTGAAGTCACCGCTTCCGGGCGTGACCTCGAGGTGCTCCCAGCCGCTGGGGCCAGGATGGACGAAGCGGCGCCACTGCCCGCGAGCGTCGTCGACAGCGCCGTGATACAGTGAATAGCCAAGCCCCACGGCATAAAACGGCGCGGGAAGTACCCCAATGGCGTCGTCGTCCCGAAGCTCCCCGCGCAGGAGTTCGGTGGCGCGGTCGGTGGCGGGCCGCTCGCGGGTGGTTGCGCTGACGATGCTCGCCGACGCGCTGGCCACGACGAGGCCAGCCACCGCCAGTCGACAGAGTGCAGAGCCGAGGCGCCCGCCGATGGGGCGGAACGCACACGCGGCGAGGAGCGTCGCGATCGCGAAAGGATAGGGACGGAGCCACCGCCATCCATAATAGACACGACCGCCGTAGGCCCACGCGTGGAGGGCGTAGGTGAGGACGAGAAGCCCGACCCCGAGCAGCAACGGGCCGAGCAGCAGGCGTGCGAGCACCGGAGAGTCGCGGAAGAGCCGCGCGCCGCCAAAGCCGACGAGCAACAGGACCGGCGCTACGAGCCACTCGAGGCCGGGCGGTAGTCCAAAGAGAACGCGCAGGTGCCTGGCCAAGTAGACAGCGAAGCTCGGTGCCTCTGGGTAGACGGCATGTGTGACGAGGTTGTCGTCGGCGCTGACCTGAAACGCGACCACGACCTGTCCCGCCCAGAGCAGTGGCGGCACCGCGGCGAGGCCGAAGGCAGTCACTGCGTCGCGAATGCGGCGTCGGCGCGCAGTTCCAGGCGACGTACGCGCAAGATGCCAGACGACGGCCACCGCCTGGCCCACGGTGAAGAACGCGGAGAAGTAGTGAAGGAAGAACGCAAGCACGGCCATGGACACGAACGCGAGCCACGAACGTTGGTGGCCGGTGTCGAGCGCGCGATGCAGAGACCAGGTCGAGGCGACGGCGAGCAGCCCGATGACGCTGTACGGTGTTAGATCCCGACCATAGCGCATCGCCAACGGGGAGAGTCCGACCAGGAGCGCGGCCAAAAGCCCCGCACCGCGCGACTGGAGCACCGTTGCCACGTGACGGTAGGCAAGCGCCGCGCCCGCGAGTGCAGCGAGGACGGCTGGAAGACGAAGCCAGGCAGGGGCGCGGGAGATGAGGCGCAGGAGCCAGACGAGCACCGCGTAGCCTGGCGCGTGCGCACGCTCGGCGACGATCGGCGAGAACGCGACCGTCAACGGGTCGTCGCCGGCAAAGCCCTCCTGAAAGTAGGTGTATTCGAGCAAGTCCATCGACTCGTCCAAAGCCAGCAGGCCGTAGCCGAGCAGGCCGGCGAGCGCGGCGAGGAGGACGCCGAGGGGCCAGCCTCCGGACGGGGTCGACGGCCAGACGCCGAGCGGTGCCACTGCCTCGGAGTCGGTGCGTCGACGCACGACGACGACGACCAATACGGCCAAAAGCGCTGCTCCCAGGCCGAACGCCATGCCTGCTGGGGAACCCAGCGCGTGCCGTGTGTCGCGTCGGGCCGGCGGCGCGGGAATGGGGACGACGAGCTCGGTCGTCGCCTCGATGCGGACGGGAAGCTCACGCAACAGGATCGGGACTGCGGCGCCCCGCTCGGGCCAGAGAGCCAGCAAGACCTGCGGCACGTCGGCCGGTAGCGCGAGCGCGAACGCTCCGGTGCTGGAGATCGGGGACTCGGCGATGGGACCGGCCGAAAAGTCACGCGAGCCCCACGCCTGAAGGACGAGCCCGCCCCACGAGGCGATCGGCCCGTCGAGCCGACCCGAGACGACGCGGTCGGGGCGCGGGACCTCGGCGAACACCGCGATTGGGAGGAGCGTGGTCAGCAGGGCAAGGCGGAGCAAGGCGCGCACGACGCCGCAGCGTAACGCGCCTGAGGCGATGCAGCGAACCGAATCAGTCGACGAGCAGGTCGACGACCCGTGTCTCCAACGCCAGGGCAATTTTCTCCAGCGTACGTACGGTCGGGCTGCGTTTTCGCGAGACGATGCGCGACAACGACGCGGCAGACAGGCCCGCGAAGTCCGCAAGTCGCGACAGGCTGTACCCCTTGCTTCTCGCCAAATGCCGGATGTTTCGGCTCAGGATGCTATGGGTGTCCATCGGTGCTCCTATCCGCGATACAGCCTCCGACGAACCGGGCTTGTTCGAGTTGCCTTCTGGCAAGTGATCAGCAGATCTTGTCGGCGGTCGCCCTCATTCGAGTCAGTACGCTGGACAGCCGGTCTTGGATCGCTTAACTTCTCGTTGCTTCTTGGCAATTGTTTTCCATGTTTATCAAATATGACCGCAAACGAGGGCCGACGCTGACATGGAACTGCCGCTTCGATTCGAGCGCACCTTAAGGTTGCGGGCCAATGCCCGATGGTACCTGGTAGCCGCGACCGCCGTTGTCGGCGCGGCGAATGGGAGGGCGCATGCGGGCATTGGTCGTGGACGACACGGTAGAAACGCGAACGGCCTTGAGTCGGCTACTCAGGCGTATCGGCTTCGACGACATCCTGACGGCGGAGGACGGCCGCGATGCGCTGGACCAGGTTCGCGAGGCAGGCCCTATCGACCTGGCGCTGGTCGATTGGTACATGCCCAACCTGGATGGGGTGAGTACGATCCGTGCGCTTCGAAGCCAGGCTGGGTTTCGCGACGTGCCGATTCTCATGGTGACCGG
>SXOX01000238.1 GCA_005776585.1 Pseudomonadota bacterium
CAGCGCTGGGCCGAGCAGCAGCCACGGGTGGTCCTCCATGAGGTGCGTCCCGTCGGTGAGCATCGCGCCCCAGGAAGGGTAGGGGGGCTGGACGCCGAGGCCGAGGAACGACAGGAACGCCTCCTCGAGGATGACGGCAGGCACCATGAGCGTGGCGTAGACGACGACGGGGCCGAGCGCGTTGGGGACGAGGTGTCGGGTGACGATGCGCCACGAGGGGACGCCCATGGCGACGGCGGCCAGGACGAACTCGCGCTGCTTGAGCGAGAGCACCTGGCCACGTACGACGCGCGCCATGGTGAGCCACTGGACGGCGCCGAGCGCCAGGAACAGGTTTACGGTGCTACGGCCCGCGACTACGATGAGCAGGATGACGATGAACATGAAGGGCAGGCCGTAGAGCACGTCCACGAGGCGCATCATGACCGCGTCGACGCGGCCGCCGAGCCAGCCCGCGATGGCGCCCCACGCGACGCCGATGACGAGCGAGACGAGCGTGGCCAGCAGCGCGACGGTCCTCGCGAGGCGCGCGCCGTAGAGCAGGCGGGGGAGCACGTCGCGGCCGCGCGCGTCGGTGCCAAGCCAGAAGGTGTGCAGGACGGGCGCGCCCGGGTACTCCGCGGCTGCGATGGCGCCGTCCCCGTCGTGGTCCATCAGCTCAAACGCGCGCTCCGGGCTCTCGAAGGGGCGCAGCGGCTGGCGTGCGAGGACGAGCTCGTCGCGGTCGATGGCGCCGTCGTGGTCGCGGTCGAGGCGGTCAAAGGCGGCGTCACCGAGGAGCTCGAGCGCGGCGAACGCGACCTCCGGAGCGCGCCCGTGGGGGTCGGCGAGCAGCGCGCTTTCGTACTCGGAGCGAAACGACACGTCGAGCGCCGCGAAGTCCCGCGGGAGCTCGTCGCGTTGAATGCGCCCGTCGCGGCGGGCCGGCGTGTCGTAGTCGTGGACGAGGAAGCCGAGGAAGCGGTCGGTCCACCGAAGCTCGGCGGCCTCGGCGGCGTCGATGTGGCCGTCTCCATCGCGGTCGAGCCGTTGGAAGTGCGAACGGTCACCGTCGAAGCTCTGGCGATCACGTGAGGCGGCGCGGGCGCCCGGAGCCGACAGCCGGAGATCGGTGTGCTGCTCGTCGTAGGAGAAGTGCGTTACATGGTGAGAGAGCACGTCCGCTGCGGCGCCGAGCAGCGCCATCGCGCCGACGAGCGCGAGGCCCACGACCCCCGCACGTCGCCGGGTGAAGCGACGCCAGCCGGAGCTTGGCTCAGCCACGGCGCACCCGAGGGTCGAGCCACACGTAGGCCAGATCGACGAGCAGATTCAACAGGACGAGCAGCCCCGAGTAGAGGACCACGACGCCCATCACCATGGGGTAGTCGCGGTTGAGCGCCGAGCTCACGAAGTACTTCGAGACGCCGGGCACCTGAAACACGGTCTCGACGACCACCGAGCCGACGAGCAGACTCGCGATGGCGGGGCCGAGGAAGCTCACGACCGGCAGGATCGCGCCACGGACGGCGTGTCGCCACAGCACAAGGCGCTCTGGGAGGCCCTTGGCCCGCGCCGTGCGAATCCAGTCCTCGCCGATGACCTCCAGCATGCCGGCGCGCGCGAGCCGCGCGAACCACGCGGCGTAGGCGAGGCCCAGCGTGAGCGCCGGCAGGAGCTTGTGCGAGAGCCCGACGAAGAGGCCGCTCTCCCAGCCTCCATGCGCGGGCAGCCAGCCGAGCTGCATGATGACGACCAGGATGAGTAGCGGCCCGAGCACGAGCGTGGGGATGGACTGCCCCAACATGGCGAGGCCCATGACGGCGTGGTCGGTCCACGAGCCCGCGCGCGCGCCGGCGAGGAAGCCGGCCGGGACGCCGAGGAGCAGTGCGAGCAAGAGCGCGTACAG
Organism: Pseudomonadota bacterium; assembly: GCA_005776585.1. Classification (GTDB taxonomy): domain Bacteria; phylum Myxococcota_A; class UBA9042; genus SXOX01. The sequence continues at coordinate 1,889 of SXOX01000238.1, forward strand.
GCCAAGCTCGGCTGAGACGGGGAAGGTCTCGCGGAGGTTCTCCCACACGGTGCGCTCGCCGCGGCTGTCGAAGGTGACGCCGAAGTCGAGCTGCGCGTAGGAGGCGAGGGTCGTGAGGTACTGCGAGACGAGCGAGGTCTCGGCGAAGAGCACGGCCCCGCCGGCGGCGACCGGCTCACCGACGCGCGCGGTGAGGCGAAAGACGGTAAGCGGCGCGTCCGCATGGACGGTGACGGCGCCCGCGGCGGTCCGGAGATCGTACAGCGGCTCGCCCGCACCAACGTGGCGGCGGCGGTCGACGTGGAAGCGCACGAGCGTTCCGTCATGCGGCGAGCGCACCGGCGCGGCCATGCCGGTGACCTCCGCCTGGTTGGCGACGACCGCGGCCGGCAGCTCCTTCTCGGCGTCGAACGGGCTCCCGGGCGCAAGTCGCATCAGCGCAAACGAGAGCGTGAACACGGCGAAGACGACGACCGCCGACGCCGCGAGTCGTCCCGCCAGGCGCGAGAGCGCGTGGGTCACCGCGACGGGAGTGTCCGCAGGTAGCGGGCTCCGAGATCGACGTAGCGCTCGGTCGTGAGCACGAGCAGGTCGCGCTCGCCTTGCGTGAGGTCGCGCTTGGGCCGGGCCGGGCTGCCGAGCGCCAGGACGCCCGGTGGGATCACGGTCCCCGGAGTGACGAGCGCACCGGCGCCGACGAACGCGCCCTCGCCGATGATGGCCTGGTCGAGCACGACCGCGCCAATGCCAATCAGGCAGCCGCGCTTGAGCGTGCAGCCGTGCAGCGTCACAGAGTGGCCGACGCTGACGTCATCCTCGATGATCGTCGGATGCAGGTCCGTGGTCACGTGGATGACGGAGCGGTCCTGGACGTTGACCCGCTTTCCGATGGTGATCCAGTGCACGTCGCCGCGAATGACGGTGCCGAACCACACGCTGGAGGAATCGCCCACGCTCACGCGGCCGATGACCGCCGCGTCGGGTGCCACGAACACGCTCGGCGCCAGTGTCGGCGCGTTGCCTTCGAACGACAGGATCATGCTTCCCTCCCGTTTCTTGACCCATGGGGACCGCGGCCACTACACTCGCGCCCCATGAAGCGGCCGGCCGGATCTCTACGTCAAACCATCGCCCTCGTCACGCTCCCGTGCTTCGTCCTCGCGCTGACCGTCGGGCCGCTGGCGCCGCGCACCGCGATCGCCAAGGAGGCGCCGCCCGCCAAGGCTCCACCCAAGCGCGTGACGCGGGTTGCGCTGGTAGACGTCGACGGCAACACCCACCCCGAGTCGACCGACCTGCACTACTTCGTCGAGAAAGGCATCCGAATCGCCAGCAAGAACGTGGTACTGCAGGCCATCGACGACGTGCTGAACTCCGGCGCGCAGGCCAAGGACATCCAGAACGTCGCCTTCGGGAAGGACGCGCTCGAGGCCGGCATGAAGGCCTACGGGTCCGGCAAGTGCGACGAGGCGGCCGATCAGCTCGAGCAGGCGGTCACGTTCTTCGAGAGCTCGTTTGCCTTCCTCGACGATCCCGAGGACTACTTTCGCGCGCTGCTGCATCAGGGCATCTGCCTCTGGCGTACCGGCCAGAAGGAGCCCGCCAAGCTCGTCATCGCGCGCGCCTTGATCGTCGAGCCGGAGCTCGACATCAAGCAATTCAAGGCCGAACAGGCGCTGTTCGACGCCGCCAACGAGCTGCTGCGCGACAAGGCCATCACGTCGGTGACCGTCGCCAGCATCCCTCCCGGCTCCCGCGTCTTCGTCGATGGCGGCTATCGCGGCGTGGCGCCCGTCTTCCGGCCTGGGCTGCGTGAGGGTGTCCACTTCGTGCGCGTGGAGCGCCAGGGCTACGCCCGCGTGGGCAAGAAGGTCACTCCGAAGGGCGATGACTCGGGCAACGTGAAGGTCGAGATCGAGCTCCAGGCCGCGCGCAAGAAGGCGGTCCTCGAGGGGCTGCTCCCTGGCCTCCAGAAGGAGTTCGGGCAACCCACCGCGGGCAAGACCGTGGCGCAGCTCCAAGGCACGCTGCTCGTCGACTATGTGGTGCTCTTTCGGGCTAGCGGCGAGGCGGACAAGAAGAAGGTCGACCTCACGCTCTACAGCCTCACGAGCGGTCGCCTCTTGGCCCAGAAGTCGCTCGTCGTCGATTGGACCGAGCGCAGCCGCGAGTCCAAGGACAAGGTCATCGAGCTCGCGCGTCAGGTGCTCGACGTGGACCTGCAGGAGGCCGTCACCATTCAGGACGGTCCCACCACGCCCGTCCCCGAGTCCGGCGGCATTCACACCAAGTGGTGGTTCTGGACCATCATCGGGGTCGTCGTGGCCGGTGGTGCCGTGGGCCTCGGCGTCGCGCTCTCGCGCAAGAAGGACGCACCGGAGGGCACCCCCTCCGACGGCAGCACCGGCGGCATCCTGCTGCGCTTTTGAGCGCCTTCGCCGCGCTGTCAGAGCGCGGCAATCAGAGCGCGGCAATGCGGAGGATGCGGTCGCCCGTGCGCACCTTGTAGAGCAGGTCGATGTTGCGCGTGATGCGCCCGAACACCGTGTGCTGTCCATCCAGGTGCGGCAGCGGCCGATGGCAGAGGAAGAACTGGCTCCCGCCGCTGTTGGGCGTGCCGGTGTTGGCGAGCGACAGAGTCCCTGTCAGGTGGCGGTGCGGGTTGCCCTCGACCTCGTCGGGGACCGTGTAGCCCGGACCACCGGTGCCCGTGCCGTGTGGGCAGCCACCCTGCACCATGAAGTCCGCGACGACGCGGTGAAAGACCAGGCCGTCGTAGAATCCCTTGGTGGCGAGGTCGAGGAAGCTCTGGACCGTCTTCGGCGCGACGTCGTCGTAGAGCTCGACGTCGATGGCGCCATGATCCGTCTCGATGCGTGCGCACTTCATAGGGTGACCTCTGCGGCTGCGGCGGTGGCGACCACGATACGGCCGTCCTCGATGCGAATGACCCGGTCGGCCCGCCGGCTGACTCCGTGCTCGTGCGTGACGACGACGAGCGTCACGCCCATCGCCTTGTTCAGCTCCTGGAAGAGCTCGAGGATCTGCGTGCCGGTCTTGGAGTCGAGCGCGCCCGTC
>SXOX01000239.1 GCA_005776585.1 Pseudomonadota bacterium
ACCTGGGCGGACTTGCCGAGCACGGCCAGAAAGAGCAGCAGCGTGACGGTCGTGGCCGTGGCGGTCGGAAGAGTGACACCCCAGCCGAGCTGGCCGCTGACAGACAGCAGGACGACGAGCGCCATGACGAAGCCCGAGTCGGCGAGCTTGGTGACCCAGAACGCCTTCATCGCGGCGCGCGCGGCGCTGGGCTTCTTGTACCAGAAGCCGATGAGGAGGTAGCTCGTGACGCCGACGAGCTCCCAGCCGATGAACAGCTGGAGCAGGTTGGGCGCGAGCACGAGCAGGCTCATGCTGAAGAGGAACAGCGACTGGTAGGCGTAGTAGCGGCCGAACGCGGCGGGCGGTTCGTCGTGAAGGTACTCGAGCGAGAAGACCTGCACGCAGAGCGCGACCAGCGTGACGACGACGAGCATTGAGAGGGAGATGCCGTCGAGGCGCACACCGACGTCGGCGATGGTCACGCCGAGCGCGCGGATCCAGGGCACGGAGAACACGTCGGTGCCCGTGTGGGTGACGAGCAGAGTGAGCGCCGCGCCGAGGGAGACGACGGCGCCCAGGACCGAGAGGACGGCGGCGGGCTTGCCGGCGAGTCGCAGCGGGTGGACGACCGCGAGCAGGAGGGCGATCCCGGCGGGCACCAGCAGTGCGAGCAGCGCCAGGATCATTGGCGGAGCTCCTTGGCGTCGTCGACCTGGACGTCTCCCTTTTGGCGATAGAGCAACAGCAAGATGGCGAGACCGACGGCGACCTCGGCGACCGTGAGCGCGAGTGCGAACAAGGCCAGCGCCGGTCCAGCCGTGCCCCCACGGAAGTGCGCGAAGGTGACGAGGTTGATGTTGGCGGCGTTCACCATCAGCTCGATGCTGACGAGGATGCCGATGCCGTGCCGCTGAGTGAGCAGGCCGTAGACGCCCACGCAGAAGAGCGCGGCGGCGAGCAGGAGGTAGGGCGTCATCGCGTGGCTCCGAAGTCCCGCTTGCGGGCCAAGACAACCGAGCCGATGAGCGCGCCGAGCAACAGGACGGAGACGACCTCGAAGGCGAGCAGGTGCTCGGTCAGCAGCGCGCGGCCGAGTTCGACGGTCGTGGCGCTCCCGGCGGCCGGCGCGTCGAGCCCGGGCGTGGTGACGGTGGCTCCGGCCAGCGTGCCAAACAGGGCCGCCGCGACGAACGCGCCGCGGGACTTGCGCCGCTGTTCGCGCAACACGGCCAGGTCGGCGTGGCGTCGCGTGAGCATGACGCCGAAGACCATGAGCGTCATGACGCCGCCCACGTAGAGCAAGAGCTGAATGCCGGCCAGGAATGGCGCATCCAGCATGAGGTAGAGCACCGCTGTCATCGCGAGCGTGGCGCCGAGCCAGAGCACGCCATGGACGAGGTTCTTCGACCCGATGGAGAACAGCGCCGCCAACAGCAGGCACGCGGCGACGAGACCGAAGGCGACCTGCATCATTCGTCCTTCTTGGCCTCCTGCTCCTGCATCCCGAGGAGCTTCGTGGCGTTGCCCCAGGCGGCCGGCCGGTCCTTCTCGTTCTTGTAGAGCTTGTCCATGGTGAGCACGAGATCCTCGCGGCTGAACCCGGGGTCCTCTTGCGTGCGCGTCATGATGATGGCGTCGGTCGGGCAGACCTGGACACAGAGTTCGCAGAAGATGCACGCGGTCAAGTCCAGCGTAAAATCCGTGGCGGTGCCCCGCTTCTTGCCGGTGGTGACCGACTGGATCTTGGGCCCTGCGGTAATCGCAATGACCTGCGACGGACAGATGCGCTCGCAGGCGAGGCAGCCGATGCAGAGCTCTTCGTTGTTCTCGTCGTGCAGCAGCGCAAAGCTCGCGCGATAGCGCTCCGAGCGCGGCCGCGTGACCTTGGGGTACTCGACCGTCGTCGGTGGGCGCACGAGGTTCTTGAGCGTGACGCCGAGAGCGCGCAGCGTGTCCAACGGGTATCCCATCACGCGCCTCCCCAGACCACGACGACGGCGGCCATGAATACGAGGACGAGGCCCATCGGGACGAGCCAGACCCAGGCGAGCCGCATGAGCTGGTCCTGCCGAAAGCGGAGCAAGGTCCAGCGCACGACGTAGATGAACACGAAGAGGCCGAGCGTCTTGAGCAGCATCCAGTGGAGGCCAGGCGCGAACGGGCCGCTCCAGCCGCCGAGGAAAAGTGCGGCGCCGATGGCGCTCGAGACGAGCGTGTGGATGTACTCGGCCATGTAGAACAGGCCGAACTTCATGCCGGTGTACTCGGTCGAGACGCCGGCGACGAGCTCGGACTCCGCCTCGGGGATGTCGAACGGGATCCGGTTCGACTCGGCGAGCGAGGCCAGCAGAAAGAGCAGGAACGCCGGCAGGCCCGGGAGCGTGGGCCACAGCGCAATCCAGCTGTGCTGCTGCTGGTAGTGGACGATGTCCGTCATGCTCATGGAACCGGCGAGGATGACGGGCACCATGGACGCGAGCACCAGCGGCACCTCGTAGGAGACCGCCTGGGCGACGGCGCGCATGCCGCCAAGAAGCGCGAACTTGTTGTTGGAGGCCCAGCCGGCCATCCACACGGGGATGACCATGAGGCCGCCGAAGGCGAGGACCCAGAGCACGCCGATGTCGAGATCGGCGGCGATGACGCCCTCGCCAAAGGGCACGACGGCGACCGTCGCGATGGCGAAGACGGCGGTGAGGATGGGCGCGAGGTTGAACAGAGCGCCGTCGGCCGCTTCCGGGAGGATGTCCTCCTTCTGGAGCAGCTTGAGCAGGTCGGCGATGGGCTGGAGCAACCCGTGGCGTCCGACCATCGTGGGCCCAAGGCGTGAGCCCATGCGCGCGGCGAGCTTGCGCTCGAGCCAGAGCGCCCACGCGGTGGTCGTCATGAGCACCGTGATGATGACCACGCTCCAGAGCAGCCAGTGCATTATCGGTCGACCTCGCCCATGATGGGATCAAGCGACCCGAGGATGGCGACCACGTCGCTCACCATGTGGCCAGGCAACACGTACGGCAGCACCGACATGGCGTGATAGCTCGGCGGGCGAATCTTGAGCCGATAGGGCGCTGCGCCCCGCTCGTTGCCGCCGGCGATGACGTAGGTGCCGAGTTCGCCGCGCGGCGTCTCGATGCCCACGTAGACCTGCCCGGAGGCGGCCTTGAACTGCGTGGGCGTCTTGATGGCCTTGGCGCCGCAGATGGGACCTTCGGGCATGCCGTCGATGAGCGCGCGGGCCAAGCGGATGGACTCGGTCATTTCGCGGATGCGCACGAGCGCGCGCGCGAGGCAGTCCCCGCTGGTCTCGGTCATGACGTTGACGGGCACCTCGTCATACGCGCCGTACGGGGCGTCGCGGCGGAGGTCGTGGTCCACGCCGCTGGCGCGTAGCACGGGCCCCGTGAGACCGAGTCCGAGAGCGAGCTCCGACGAGATGGTGCCGACGCCGCGCGTGCGGACGTCGAAGATGCGATTGGTCGAGGTGAGGTGCTCGTATTCGACGAGGCGGGCCGCGATCACGTCGAGCGTCGCATGCACTTTCTGTGCATAGCCGGCTGGCAGGTCGTGCCGGTTTCCACCCATGGTGTGCGTGTTGTAGTGAAACCGGGCGCCGGTGACCTCCTCGAAAAGGTCGAGGACCAGCTCCCGCTCGCGGAAGCAGTAGAGGAAGACCGTGGCACCGCCGCCAAGCGCGCCGCCGAGGTCGAGCGCGAAGGTGCCGAGCCACAGCAGGTGCGACGCGACGCGCTGTAGCTCCGCGAACAGGGTGCGCATCCAGCGGGCACGGCGCGGGACCTCGATGCCCAGGAGCTTCTCGAAGGCCATGAAGATGGCCTGCTCGTTGGTCATCGGCGCGATGTAGTCGTTCTTGTCCACGATGGGACCGAGCTGAGTGAACGTGAGCCGCTCGGCGAGCTTTTCGACGCCGCGGTGCAGGAAGCCCGGATACGGCACGGCCTTGACGACGATCTCGCCGTCGAGGAGCAGCTTGATGCGGAAGACGCCGTGAGTGGACGGGTGCTGTGGGCCGAAGTTGACCAGCATGAGGTCACCCTCGCCCTCGTGGACGGCGAGCTCGATGCGGTGCTGGGGTTGCGGCGCGCTCATCGGTCTACCGCCACGGCGCGCAGGGCGCGTCGCTTGCGAAGTCCCGCCGCAATGGGTGGCCAACATAGTCCTCGGGCATCATCACGCGCCGCAGGTCCGGATGACCCGCGAAGCGCAGGCCGACGAGGTCGAACTGCTCGCGCTCCTGCCAGTCCGCTCCGGCGAAGACGCCACACAGCGAGTCGACGGGCTCGCCCGCCGCGACACGGACGCGCCACGCGGCGAGCTGGCTGCCCGAACCCGTCGAGCGCAGCACGGTCGCGACCTCGAAGGTCTCCGGGTCACCGGGCCAGTGGCTCGCGACGCAGGTGACGTACTGGCGAAAGCCGCGATCGCGCAGCGTGCGCGCCAGCTCCACGTGGAACGCCGCGTCGACGAGGGGCGGCGCGTCCTTGGGGAACTCCGTCACGCCGAAGCGGTCGCGCAGGAGGGCCTCCAGGTCGCGATCCGCGCTGCCCGCCGTGCTGGCATCGACGGGCAGCGGCGGAGAATCGACCGTGTCCGGGCTCGGCGTACCAGCCAACGTGACCTGGTGCGCCGTGATGGCGGCGTCGCGCGCGGGGTCCAGCAGGCGGCGCACGGCGGGGTTGGCCATCTTCGCCGTCTCGGGCCGATCCTCCTTGGATGAACCGTGTGGAGGAAACAGACCCTGGCGCACGAGCGCGATCTTCTCCTGGAGCCGCAGCATGCCAGCCATGACGGCCTCGGGGTTGGGCGGACAGCCAGGGATGTAGACGTCGACCGGAATCACGGTGTCGATGCCCGGCACCGTGGGGTAGAGGTCGCGGTAGAAGTCGCCCGAGATGGCACACGAGCCCATCGCGACGCACCACTTGGGCTCCGGCATCTGGTCCCAGAGCTTCTTGACGCGCGGCGCCATCTTCACGGTGATGGTGCCGGCCACGACCATGACGTCGGCCTGGCGCGGCGTGGCCCGGGGGATGGTGCCCATGCGGTCGAGGTCGACGCGGCTCGCAGACGCGGCCATGAACTCGATGCCGCAGCAGCTCGTCGCCATGGGGAAGATCCAGAGCGAGTTCTTGAGCCCCCACGTGAGCAGCTGGTCGACGGAGCCCGCGAGCACGTTGAGCCCGGGCGCGGCGAGCAGCGTGTCGTAAAGCGGATGCGTGTAGTTGCGCGCGGTCTCGTCTACTGCCATTTGAGGGCGTCCTTCTTTACCGCGTAGGCCCAGCCGAGCATGAGGATGAGGGCGAACACGGCGACCTCGATGACGCCGGCCATGCCGAGCTCGCGCACGATCAGCGACCAGGGAAGCAGGAATGCGGCCTCCAGGTCGAAGATGACGAAGACGAGCGCGACGACGTAGTAGCGCGGATGGAACTGGATCCAGGTGGGGCCGAGCGGCTCCTCACCACACTCGTAGGTGCGCCGTTTCAGGGGCGAGTCGACCTTGGCGCGGACGCGGAGCAACTTGGCCGCTACGACCAAGCTGGACGCCACGACCGCCGAGATGAGGACGAAAACGATTGCAGCAAGGGACGCGGTAGCCATCGCACCTCCCCGATCGGGGGCGCATCATGGCAGCGCTCGTTGGCGTTGTCACGCGCAGGAGGCTACTGGCCGGAGCCTTCGGCGACGAGCTGCTTCAGCACGGCGATCAGCGCCTGGAGATCGCTGTTCCGCCGCAGGTAGGCGTAGCGGCCCTTGGCATCGATGACCACGTGGATAGGAAACGGCGGATCACGTGCGGAGTCGCGGACCTTGGCCTGATACAGGGTGGTGAGGTCTTCGGCGCCTTCGGGGATGTGGCGGCAGCTCGAGTCGGTGGTCGACCGGTCATGCAACACGGGGACACGCAGCCCCACGTCCTGGACGAACCCCTCGATTGCGTTGGCGTCCTCGCGCCAGTTCACGGCGTAGATTCCAACCTCGCCGTTGGGGAACTCGGCGTTGAGCGCTTGGGTCACGTCTGGAACCTCCAGACCGCAGACGGGTCACCACGTGCTGAAGAAGGCGAGGAAGGTCGGTCGACGGCGCGCGGCGATCTCCTTGGCGAGATCGAAGCAGAAGGTCGCCTTGGGATCGCAGGTGCCGTTGTCGCACGCGTTGGTGCCGCTCAGCCGGAACGAGCTGGCCTGGCCGCCGAGCTGATACGCAGGACCGGGATCGAACAGCTCGATAGGCCGCATCGGCGACTCGGGATCGTTGGATTCGAGCCAGACAGCGCACGGCAGGCCGTCAGTGATGGGCTGAGGGACGCGGAACTCGACGAACGCGTCAGCGCCGGGCGCGACCTCGACGGTCCCATCCGCGGCGTCGATGCCGGGCTCGCCGCGCGGAGTGACACGCAGGGGCTCCGTGCCGCCATTGGTGACGTGAATCGAGAAGCTCTGGAGACCGCCGTCTGGCGGCGCGACGATGGACTTCCGCCGATCGTGCACGTTGAGACGCGGGGCGCGACCGCCCGGGGCGATGCGACCGACGAATACCGAGTCGAAGTCCGACGCGACGACGGTGAGGCCTGAGAGACTAACCGAGGCGAGCGCGATGAACCCGTCGGGCAGCTCGCACTGGCTCTCCGTCGCAAGCGACTCTGGCGTCATGCCCCGGATGGCGTCGGCGGCGTCCAAGGGGCGGAGCGCGCCGCCGTCACCCACATCGAAGAGCCGCAGCGTGTCCCAGGCGGTAGCGACGACGTAGCCCTCGGAATACGCGACCTTGTTGACCGGACCCGGCGTGGGGCTCGCCGCGACGCGGATGGGAGCGGCCGGATCTTTCAGGTCGAAGAGCTCGACCCCCGCCTGGCTTGCGGCGACGGCCAGCAGGTCGTTGGGCAGGTCCGCCATGCCGCGCACCGGCCCGCCCGTCACCGCGAGGCCGAGTGGTGTCCAGGTGGTGGCATCGTCACCCGTCGCGTCGAGGACGAGGATTCGACCGCCCGGCTCCTGGTGCACGTGACCAAGGTGCTGCGTCCCGCCCGGTCCCGCCGTGACCTGCGTGGTCACCGGGGCGCGGTCACCCTGATCGCTGACGATCACGAGGCGACGCTCGCCCTGCCGCTTGACCACGATGGCGCCCGCGCTGACGATCTCGGGGAAATCCCGCGACCCCTTGGCGACGAAGCGGCGCTGGGCGTCGAGCGTGTACGCCGAGACACCGGAAGGCTTGCGCGCGGCGATGATGAGGTCGCCATCGAGTGCGAGGCCCTCGAAGCCGCCGGGGTTGGTGACCGCGTGCCGGAACTTCGGCGGGGCAAAGGGCGGATTCTCGAGATCCGGAAGCTCCCATGAGGTCAGCCCGCCCGCCTTGCCCCGATCGCCGCGCGAGGAGGCGACTGCGACCGTGGCCGTCGCATCGACGACGAAGTGCTCGCACGCGTCGAGCCCGTCCGCGGGGACCTTCGATAGGATGGTCTCAGAGACCCGACGCGGCCCATCTTCGCCCGGACCGCGCCCCCGAGGACGGGCGCGACCGTTGACGGTCCCAGGGCCAGAGCCCTCGTCCATCATGGGCTCGAGGTCCTCGAGCGCGACGATGCCAATCGAGTCCGTGTGACAGCCGACGAGCGCCTTGCCGATGAGGACGTCCGCTCGCGGGTGGATCATCGTGCGCGCGCCGGGCGCGTCGGGATCCGGTGCAGCCTGGTTGACCGGGTAGGACCCCTGTAGCGTGAGCAGATGGCCGGCATGTTTGACGACCTCGCCGCCGGCCTCGCGTACGTGCTGGACGGTCGGCGTCGGGGTGGACTCCGCCGGCTTGGGCGCGCAGGACGCGGCCGCGAAGCACAGCGGGGCCAGCGTGAAGGCGGCGAGTGAGCGCGTGACGGGGTGACGTGTCATCGGTGGCGCGGAACGACACGACATGGCCGAACGCTAGCGATCGCGCCCAGGCAAGTCAACGCGCCGCTCCGCGTTGGTCCCGAACACCCCGACCGGCTACACTGCTCGGGTGCGACGTACCACGTATGTCCTGTGGCCGCTCCTGATGGCATGTAGCGGCCCAGAGCCCACGCCGGCAGCGTGCGCCCCGTTTCAGCAGTGCGGCCCCGGATGTGGCGGCTGCGACGACGGAGACCCCTGCACGCGGGACCAGTGCATCGCCGACTTCACGTGTGGCCACCTCCCGTTGGCGTGTGGCTGTGAACCGGGGCTGCTCTCGCGGACCCAGGTCCTGCGCCAGGGCGACGGGGGGATCGCGGGCCTGCGCGAGCCGCGCGCCGTCGCGGTCGCGCCGGGTGGTCGGGACGTGTACGTCGGAGCCAAAGAGAGTCGCTCGGTCACGCTGCTGACCTGGGTGGCAGACCGCCTGCGCTTTGGCGCACGCTACGACGCGGGGCGCGTCGAGGCGGTCGGCGTGTCCCCCACGGGCCAATGGCTCGTCTCCGGTGGGCAGGACGGGGTCGGACTGTTCAGCCGCGCGGCGGACGGGCGCCTCACGCCGCTGGACCTGACGCCCGAGCCTGCGGTGGGGGTCGGCGTCTCGGCGACCCACGGAGCGACCCTCGATGGCACCGCGCTCCGCCTCTTCGACCTCCGCTCGGGAGAGCTCGTGTTGACCGCGGAGTCGCACGACGCGAGCCTCCGCGACGCGCGGCGTCTGGTCTTTACACCAGACGGTCACGACATCCTCGTCGCCGGCTACGGCGCCAGCCGAGTGACCGCGTGGCGGCTCGTGGACGGCGCGCTCGTCCAGGTGTCGTCCGTCGGATCGGCCCCGGGGCTCGACCATCCGGACGCCATCGCGGTCGACGCGACAGGCACGCAGGTCGTCACGGCGGGCTTCTGCGACCATGACCTCGCACTCATGGCGCGTCACCCAGCGACCGGTGCGCTCTCGATCGTGGGCTCGGCGTTCGCGGGGGCTTTTGCGACGGCCGGATGCCTGGCCGTCGCGCTGCCGAGCGACCGTGCGCTCGTGCGCCCTGCCGCGGTGGCGTTCAGCGACACGGGAGACCGCGTCTACGCGTCAGATGCCGCGATCACCGTCCCGCGTTGGCTCCGGCTCCAGGTCACTGTGGTCGGGCTCACTGCGGTCGGGCTCACCGCGGAGCCGCAGCTCGAGCTGCCGGGGAGCTTCTATCCAACGCGGGCCTTCGACTTCGACCTGGACCGTGAAGGGCAGGACCTTCCGTCGGACCCCGATGTGCTGCGCGGGTTGACCACGATGGCCGCGTCGGGCTCTCGGGCGACGATCGCGGCGACCGCCCTCGATGGCGTCGTGGTGGTCGATGACCTTGGGCTGGCGGGCTCGCTCCGGGACGGCGAGGGCGGCGTCGACGGGCTCGTCGGCGCCCATCTGATGGACCTGGCACCGGACGGTCGCCACCTATACGTCGCCTCGCGAAATCAGGGGGCCATTGGCGGCTTCGTGGTCGATCCGCGAGACGGCAGCGTAGCGCCGGGGCCAATCATGTTTCTGGCCAACGACGGCCATGCCGGCTCGGGCGTCGTTTCGAGCGTCGAGGTGAGCCGACCGGATGGCCGACGCGTGGTCGCCGTCGTCGACGAGGACGGGCGAGGCGTCGCCGACTTCATCCGCGACCCGGAGTCGGGACGGCTTACGCGCGCCACCACGACGCCCATCGCGAGCTGTGCGGCGCGTGAGTCGTTCCTGGTCGTCGCTCACGCCCGCGGCTCGAGCGTCTACGCGAGCGACTTCCAGCGAGAGGGCCCGAGCTGCGTCCACCACTTGCAGCGCCAGGCGGACGGGGCGCTCGCGTTCGTGCAGACGTACGCCGAGAGCCAGCTCGCCGGAGTGGAGGGTCTCGTGACCTCCGAAGACGGCAACGACCTGTACGCGGCGGCCTACCTCGCCAGCACGGTCGTTCACTTTCGCCGCGACCACGGGACGGGGGCACTCTCGGCGGGCAGCTCGGTCTCGCACCCAGACCTCTATGGCGTCGAAGGCCTCGCGCTCTCTCCGGATCAGTCGCTCGTCTTCGTGACGAACCCGGTCAAGGCGAGGCTTCACGCCTTCGATCGCGACCCGGCTACGGGGCGGCTGTCACTCCGCCAAACGGTCAACGGCACCCCGACGGTGCCGCTCGACGGCGCGCTCGGCCTCGCCGTGGCACCCGACGGGAGGCGCCTCTTCGTCGCCGCTCACCACGCAGACGCGGTCGCCGTCTTCGACATCGCGGCCAGTGGCGCGCTCTCGGCTAAGCCGCCCGCCATCGCGGGCCTCAGCGACCTCGAGTGGGTCAATGGGCTCACGCTGAGCCCGGACGGGCGCACGCTCTACGCCTGCGCGCTCCAGGCCAACGCCGTGCACGTCTTCCGCAATGGCGCGTGCCCCTGAGCGAGCCACTACTTTTGTCGCGCGATTCGAACAACCTGGTCTGCGGCATGGGCTCCGAGCTCGTCCACCTCGCCGTGCGGCCACCGGACCGTGACGGAGTCGATCTGGGTGTGTTCACCCAAGCCGAAGTGAACGCGCTGGGTCGAGGAGCCGCCCCAATTCGCCGTCCCCTTGACCCAGCGCTTCTGCTCGCGCCCGCCGCTCTCGATGGTAACCACCGAGCCAATCGCCGGGCGGATCCCGGGGTAGTCGAGCTCGAACGCTATCCAGTGCCCAACGGCCAGGTCATTGCGCAAGGCGGTCGGCGGCGCGTCGAAGTTGGACACGACGAGGTCGAGGTCGCCGTCGCCGTCGGTGTCGCCGACCACGAGGCCGCGGCTCTCGGTCAAGAGCTGAATCCCGCTTCCCGGGGCTCCGTGGACCTGCGTGAACTGGCCCTTTCCGTCGTTGAGGAAGAAGGCCTTCTCCTGGGCGCCGCTCACACACCCTCCGAACGGCGTGCCATTGGCCTGGAAGAGGTCGACGTCGCCATCCTGGTCGAAGTCCTCGAACGCGAGGCCCCAGCCCGTCATCTCGGCGGTCGACTTCAGGCCGTGGCTTGCGGCCTCTTCGGTGAACTTCCCTCCGCGCTGGACATACAGAATCCCTCCATCGCGCGGATGATCGTCGGTAATGTACAAATCCAAGTCGCCATCCCCGTCGATGTCCGCGGCGTCGAAGCCCATGGCCGAGGTTCGCTTGGTAATCCCGAGCCGCGTCGAGGCCTCCTCGAACTTCCCGGTCCCGTCTCCGAGGTAGACGCGATCGTAGTCCTGCCCTTCACTCCCGACCAGGATGTCCAGGTGCCCATCGTCGTTGAGATCGACGGTCATGAGCGCCTGCGTCTCCAACCGCGGGGTGTTCAGACCGGCGCCAGCCGTGACGTCGATGAACGCCTCGGTCTCCGGATCGAAGCGCAGCAGCTGATCCCCGACGGGGTCGCCGCGAATCGGGTCGTCGAGCCAGGCCTGAAGGTCCTCGCACAGGATCAGCGTGCTTCCGTCCTCGCTCATCTCGAGCGCATCGAAGGGCCCCAGGATCCCGAGGTAGACATCGAGGCGACCCGCGCCGGTGAAGTCCCCAAAGGTGACGCTCGACGGAAAACCGGCGGCCGCCATCGGACGGAGCAGCTCGGGGCGGAGGTGGAATCGACCGACCCCGTCACCGACGGCGGCGTCCGGCAAGGCGTTCGCGTGCGTGATGACGAGGTCGTCGATGCCGTCGGCGGTGATGTCGGCCACGAACACGAACGCCGCGTCCCGACCAGGGTGGTCCACGCGCCACAGCGGATAGAACGAGCCGTCGCCGCGGTTGCGATAGACGACGGTGCCTTGGCCCATGCCGACGACCACGTCGAGCGCACCATCGCGATCGGCGTCGACGAAGCTGAGACCCTGGCCATCCCCGATCTCTGCGAGCCCGGACCAGGTCGGAAGCGCGCGAAACACAAACGCGCTGTCTTTCGGGGGGGGCGCGATCTCGACCCGACCGGGATCGGCGTTGATGACTGTCTGTTGCCCGGGAGCCGCGATAATCGTCACCCGCTCTCGACAGGCAGAGAGAAGCACGACGAGCAATGCGATTCCCGTGCTCAGCACCAGGTCGCGTCGCCCCCGTGTGGGCAAGGGACTGCGCCTCATCGCGCGCATCGCACCCCGATGAAGTTGTGCCACTCGGTCGGGGGAAAGTGGCCCTGATTGTAGGCCCGAAGCGAGTCGGGGCCAAAGTCCCACGCACCGCCGCGTACGATGCGCTGCGACCCTTCCGGCGGACCCCGTGGGTCGACGCTGTCCGGTCTCGTCGTATGGGCCGAATCGAACCAGTCGGCGGTCCACTCCCAGACATTGCCGCTCATGTCGACGATTCCGTATGGTGACGTACCCTCCGGATAGCTTCCAACCGGGGTCGGTCCTCCGACACAGTATTGCGCGACCGCGGCGCCGAAGCGGCTGGCCACGGGGGCGTAATTAGCCAGCTCGCACGACGGGCTGGCCTCGCCCCAGGGGTACGTCCTGCCGTCACCGCCACGGGCCGCCTTCTCCCATTCGGCGTCGGTGGGAAGTCTCTTCCCCACGAACCGACAGTAGCTGTCGGCCATGTCCCACGTGATGCAGTTCACAGGAAGCTCGGCCTCCTCGGGTCGATTGCGATGACACTTGTCATTCACCTTGGGATCGCCCTCGTGCGGTTGGGCGCAGCCACCTGCGGCAACACAGGCGGCGTACTGGCTGACGGTCACCTCGGTGGCATCGAGCTCGAAGGCGCTCACGGTCAGCGTCATCGTCCCCTGCTCCCCATGCCGGTCGCGCTCCTCCGAAGCCGAGCCCGAAAGGAAGGGCCCGGCCGGGATTGGCAGCATCTCCGCGCAGGGGGTCGGACAAGTGGCACACACGTCATGCAGCCGTGCCGAACGGTCGTTGCAGTCCGACCCGAGGCACTCGGCACCTTCGCCAAACCCGTCTCCGTCGAGATCGACGCACTGGAGCGGTCTCGTCGATACGGCGGTCACCTTACCAGTGCACGCCACCGCGCTGAGCGCGACCGCCAGCCAGCACCCAGAGAGGACGTAGGGCAGAGCCACACCACGTCCACGGCCGTCCGAGCTAGCGCGCACATCGAAACCCGACGTAGTTGCGCCATGCGTCGGGAGCGAAGGAGGCCCGCTCATAGGTGCGCAGTGAATCCGGGCCATAGTCCCAGGCTCCGCCACGCACGACACGCTCCGTCCCGGCGGTTGGACCTTGGGGATCGACGTCGGAGCCCGTGAGCTGATGCGTCTCGTCGAACCAGTCTGCGGTCCACTCCCAGAGGTTGCCGGCCATGTCCGCGGCGCCGTGCGGGGAGTTGCCCAGCGGGTACATGCCGACGGGCGTCGGGTCGCCGACACAGTAGTTCTCGACCGCGGCGCCCCCGCGGCGCGCGACCAGGGCGTAGTTCGCTCGATCGCAGGTCGGTAGCTCATTGCCCCATGGGAAGTTCCTCCCGTCGGTACCTCGAGCCGCCTTCTCCCACTCGGCCTCCGTCGGCAGTCGCTTTCCAACGAAGCGACAGTATTCAACGGCCATGGTCCAGGTGACACAATTGACCGGGTGATTCTCGCGGTTGGGATGAATCCCGTGGCACTTGTCCTCGAGGATCGAGTGGCCAATGTTGGCCTTCTTGCAGTGCCCGACCGCGACGCAGGCGTCGTACTGAGCGACGGTGACCTCGGTCGCGTCGATGGCAAAGGCGCTGACGGTCACGCTGCGAGTGGCCGCCGACGGTTGCTCTGTCAGTGGGCCGAAATCTCCGCCCATGCCGAATGGTCCACCGGGGACGGCCACCATCTCGGCGCACGGGGTCGGGCAGCGACCGCACGTGTCATGAAGCCACGCCGTCCGGTCGTCGCAGTCCGGTCCCAAGCAATCGACGCCCTCTCCGTAGCCATCCTCGTCGAGGTCCACACAGTCGGTCGAGGGGGTGGGGGTGGAGGCCGGGACCATACGCGTGATCTTCTGGGCGCATCCGAGAACGCTGATGAAGAGGACCGGCGTGAGCGGTCGCACCAGGGAGTAAACATCGCAGGCGACGCGGCCCATGGCCTCAGGTTACTCGAATGAGGCACGGAATGCCACGGGCGCGCTTGACCTGCGACGTGGCGGCCACGTACGGTCCGGGCATGAACGCGCGACGTCAGAGGCCGGGGTGGCAACGCGGGCGTCGCGCACCGCTGCCGCGCGGCGTGGGTCACCCTTGACCTCGTGAGGCCGCGACGTGAACGAGCTGTCCGCAGCCTCGCTCTGGCCGTCGTCGGCGGCGTCTTGAGCACGTGCGTCGCGCAGCGGGTGAGCGTCATCGAGCGGAGCGGCCAACCGCCGCGACTGACGCTGACCGAGGGCCAGCCCTGTCGTCGTGCTGCTCCGCCGCCGGGGGCGTTCACCGACTCGGCAGCGGCATTGGGGATCACGTTCGTCTACCCGGCATTCCCGCCGGAATTCCCGGGGGGACGTCTCATGGACTTCCCGGCGGTGGCCATCGTGGACCTCGACGGCGACGGAGCGCTCGACCTGTTCTTCTCCAACAGCGGCGGCCGCGATCAGCTCTACCTGACCGGCGGACGGGGGCCGGCCGCGTTTCTGCGCAGCGATCGCACGGGATCGGGTGAGTGGGGCCCGAGCCGCGCGGTCGCCGCCGCGGATCTGGACGGGGACGGAGACCGGGACCTCGTGATCGCGAGCAACTTCGACGAGCTCATCGTGGCCGTCAATCGCGGGGACGGGACGTTCCCTGACGAGAGCGCCATCGAGCTCGGGCCCTGGGTGGGCGGCCTGTCGTTCTCCAACTTCAGCGTCGCGCTCGGCGACGTCGACGGCGACGGCTGGCTGGACCTGCTGGTCGGAAACCAGACCGAGCGCGTTGGAGAGGAAGGCACCGGCCTGCCGGGGCGAGAGTGGCTCTTTCGAGGCCAGGGCACCGTGTTCGAGGACGTCTCGGGCTGGCTGCCGCAGCGGCCGTTCGACGACCTGACGTTTCTGGCGAGCCTCATCGACCTGGACGGGGACGGCGACCTCGACGTCCACGAGATCAACGACGCTCGCCCGCTCTCCGACTTTGGCGTCGACGTTGCTCGCCATCCGGGGGTCGAGCCGGCGCAAGGCGACCGGCTGTACGAGAATCGTGGGCCGCGAGAGGACGGTCGCGTGACCTTCACCGACGTGACCGCGGCGAGTGGCTCCGGCGTCGTGATCGCGGGGATGGGCGGGAGCTTTGGTGACTACGACAACGACGGGCTGCCCGACGTCTACGTGACCGCCATGCCGAGCGACTCGAACGCTTTGCTCCACAACGAGGGCAAGTTGCGGTTCACCGACCGCACGGTCGCGATGTCGGCGAATACGCTGACGCCGGCGCACGACGTCGGCTGGGGCGCCATGTTCTTCGACGCCGACCTGGACGGCTGGCTCGACCTTTTCGTCGTTCACGGCTTCAAGGAGGGCAGCAACTCCGCCTCGCGCAAGAACCGGGACGACCAGTCGAACGTGCTGCTGCGCAACGTCCAGGGCACACGCTTCGAGGACGTGACCGACGCCGCGGGCCTCCACAGCGGCGCCTGGAGCCGCACGCCGGTCGTGGGCGACCTCAACCGCGACGGCTTTCCGGATCTCGTGGTCGGCAACACGGATACGGCGCCCTTCGTCTACCTGAACGGCTGCGATGACCGGCCTTGGCTCACGGTTCGGCTGGTCCATCTGCCGCCCAACACCGATGGCATTCAGGCACGCGTCCAGGCGACCGTTGGCGACGTCACCCAGTCGCGCTGGCTCCTGGCAGGCGGTGATGGGCTCTACGGCAGCTCGGCGCCCGAGGCGTATTTCGGCTTCCCGGCCGGAACCGAGCGCGTCGTCGTCACGGTCCGTTGGCCCGACGGCCTCGAGGAGACCTGGTCTGACCTCCCGACACGTCGACTGGCCACGCTGCGCCGTTGAGCTCCGCGCCACGTGGCTCGGCGTGACAGACGTGAAGGTTGCGCGCTAGCGTAGCGCGCGTGATTCAACAACCACCGCAAGCGTCCGCCAAGCTCGCCCGCATCCTCGTCGTCGACGATCAACCCGCCTTCCGCAGGCTGCTGGCGCGCATCCTCTCCGAGGACGGCTACGAGGTCGTCGAGGCCGGCGACGGCCAGGAGGCCCTGGCGCTCCTGCGCCGGCGTCAGTTCCACGTGGTGCTGTCGGACCTGGTCATGCCCAAGGTCGACGGCCTCCAGCTCCTTCAGGCCGTGGCCGAGGAGCTGCCGGACGTGGCCGTCATCCTGCTGTCTGCCCACGGCACGGTCGCGCTTGCGGTCGAGGCCGTAAAACGGGGCGCGTTCGACTTCCTGACCAAGCCGCTGGCCGAGCCCGACGAGGTGCGCCTGCTGGTCAAGCGGGCGCTCGAGCATCGCCGGCTCGTGGACCTCACGACCGCGCTCCAGCCCGCGGGCGACGACGACCTGATCTGTGTGGACGAGGCGATGACGCGCGTGGTCGAGACCGTCGGGCGAGTGGCCAAGGTGGACGCGACGGTCCTCATCCTCGGCGAGTCCGGTACGGGCAAGGAGCTGGTCGCTCGCCGCGTCCATGCGCTCTCGCCGCGCGCCGAGCGGCCGTTCGTCGCCGTGAATTGTGCGGCGCTCGCGGAGAGCC
>SXOX01000240.1 GCA_005776585.1 Pseudomonadota bacterium
CGGCACTGGCCGCGCCACGGGTCCCGCGAAAGGCGCGTGCCCACCGGGCCGACCGGGACTGAGCGGAGCCGGCCCTTCAGCCTGCGACCTGGCCTCGTCCGTGAGGTCCAGCCCCGGGACTCTGGGCATCATCGCATCCTGTCGAGTCGCCACCGACCCGGGCGGCTCCGATCGCGGAGGCGCCGGCGAGGCAGATCGCATGGTTCGCTGCACGGTCGCGTCGGGCGCCCGCACCCAACTCGGACCCGCCGCAGAGATACGTCGCGGAGCCGGCGGAGCCGCCTCACCGGCGCACCCGCACGACGACGCGCCGCCCGAGCAAGCGCACGACGGCGCCGGACTCGGGTCGGTCGCAGCGTCACGAATGCGGGAGCGCACGCGGGTGAGTACGTCCATCATGGGTCGATGGTGTACCACACGCGGAAGAAGTAGCTCCAGTCATCCGCCGAGCCCGTATTGGAGTAGCTGACGCTGAACCCCAGGTACGTCTGCAGCGCGATGCCATCAACCTTCGTTGGAGTGGCGCCGTTCCGGGAGATCCACAGAACACCGTCGACCAGATCGAGGCGATCACGCGTTCCGCCGCTCGCGGCCAACCCTGGGTGACCGACGATGGACGTGGCGTTGCCGGTGTCCGGGCCACTGGGGAGGTACAGCTCCGGCAGCGTGACCAGGTCCAGGTAGAGGCTACCGCCGCCGCGCACGTCCAGGTGCTCACGCACCTCCTCCGCTGCGCTCCGGCCCTTCGGGTGACGCCGCCGCTGCTACGGCTCGGGGGCCATGGACAGGGGCGCTGGCGCACCCCTGCTGGCGACCAGCCGGGAACTGCGCGCCTCAACGCGCGACCCTCGAACCGGAGGCGGCGACAGAATTTCCGGAAGCAGGCACGACAGAATTACCGGAACTGGCAATCGGGACGTCCTTGCGCTCGAGTGCCAGGATCTGATCGCCGACCAGGCTGAGCCGTGAGCCGGGGTGAGGTCTGCAGCAGCCCCCTCGCCCTGGAGTTGGAGGGCTGACCCCACGGGATGGCGCGTCGCCTTCTTTGCCCTCACGCGACCTCGCGGCTATGCTGCCGCGATGCTCTACCGCATCTTGGTCCCCAGCCTCAAGCCCGACGACGTGAGCATGACCATCGACGTCGAGGCGGACAACTGGATGCTCGCGCTGCGCGTCGGGCTCGAGGAGATCGGCGCCGATCGCGACCTCGTCAAGCGCGCGATCTGCGAGATCAACGAGGACAACAGCATTCACGTCATCGAGCCCAAGGAGAACCGCGTCTTCGTGCTGCGCGAGATCACCGCCGCGGAGGCCGATCGGCCGATCGTGACGCCCAAGGCGCGGCAGGCGCCACCCGAGCGCGCTGCGACTCCCGTGCTCGTCGGTGCGGCGGTCGGGAGCGCGACGGAGCCGGTCTTCGCCACGCCGGAGCCCGCAACGGCGGCGCGCAAGGTCACGACGGAAATCCCAGTCTGGGCCATGGACGTCGCGGGCTCGGCGGGGAGCGCTCCGCTGCGCCTTCAGCCGGACCCGAGCGATCGCATTCGCGCGGTGACCCCACCCGTGCACGTGCTCCGCGAGCGGATCGAAGCGCTCACGCCGCGCGTGCCCGGCTCCGAGACGCCGACGGTGCCGATCCCTGGGCCAGTCACCTCCGAGGTGCTCACGAGCGCGCCGGCACTCGCGTCGCTCGAGTTCCCGCTGCACGAGGCCGACCTCGAGCGGGCTACGACGCCGGCGCCGTCGGCGGGTGGGCCGAAGCGCACCATCTCGCACCTCGACCTCAACGCGCTGCACAAGGCCCAGGTCAAGCGCCCACGCGAGGTGGGTCGGGAGCCCAGCCGCGAGCTCGCGCCGGATCTGCGGGCGTCGCTCAAGGCGGTCGAGCCGCCAACGGACGACATCCTGGCCGGCGTCTTCGAGATGATGCAGGACATCGACTTCGCAGGAGACACCGTCGAGTCATCGCTGCGGTTCGCCGTCGACGTGGCGCTCAAGTTCGTGCCCTCGGAGGCCGCGTGGCTGTTGCTCTCGGACCTCAATCGCAGCGACCTCTACTTCGCGGTCACCGTCGGGCCCAAGGCGGAGGAGGTCAAGCAGTACCGCCTGCCGCTCGGGAAGGGCATCGCGGGCTTCTGCGTCGTTCACGGCGTCTCGCTGTCGCTGTCGGACGTCGAGCGAGATCCGCGCTTCAAGTCAGAGATCTCACGCTCGGTCGGCTACGCGCTCAACTCGGTGGTGTGCGTGCCGGTGGAGCACGACGGCCTCGTTTTTGGCGCACTCCAGCTCATGAACCACACACAGCGCGCCGAGTACACGGTCGCGGAGCTCGACGCGCTGGCGTATGTGGCCAAGCGCACGGCGGAGTATCTTTCGGCGTTCGTTGGGCAGTATTGAGTCGCATGTCAGCGGGGGCCACGCCATGATCCTGGACTCGGTCTTCGACGTCATCGGCCGCACCCCGCTCGTCCGCCTGTCGCGCATCGCCCCGGTGGAGGGCCGCGCGGAGGTGCTGGGCAAGATGGAGCTGCGCAACCCGGGCGGCTCGGTCAAGGATCGCCCGGCGCGGCAGATGATCCTCGGCGCCGAGGCGCGGGGCGAGCTGCGGCCAGGTGCGACGATCGTGGAGGCGACCAGCGGGAACACGGGGGTCTCGCTCGCGATGATCGCAGCGACGCGCGGCTATCGCTGCGTCGTCGTGCTGCCCGAGGACATGAGCCTGGAGCGGCGCTATCTGTTGCGGGCGTATGGCGCCGAGGTCGTGCTCACGCCCAAGGCGCTCGGCATGACGGGTGCGGTGCGCAAGGCGCAAGAGCTGCTCGGGACGATCCCGGGCGCGTTCATGTCCCGACAGTTCGAGAACCCCGACAATCCGGCCGCGCATGAGGCCACGACCGCCGCGGAGATTCTCGCGGACGTCGAAGGCCGCCTGGATGTACTCGTCGCGGGCGTGGGCACGGGCGGGACGCTCACGGGCACTGCGCGAGGGCTGCGCCAAGCGCTCCCCCACTTGCGCGTGGTGGCCGTCGAGCCAGCCAAAGCGGCCGCGTTTGCCGGTCGGCCGTATGCGCCGCACGCGATTCAGGGGATTGGCGCGGGCTTTGTGCCGCCCATCGTCGATCGCAGCCTCATCGACGCGGTCGTCGCCGTCGAGGACGAAGCCGCGCTCGCGATGCAGCAAGCCTTGGGCAAGACCGAGGGGCTGCTCTGCGGACCGTCGAGCGGCGCGAACGTCTTCGTCGCGCTGGAGGAGGCGCGCAGACTGGGACCCGGCGGCCGCGTCGTCACGTTTCTGTGCGACACCGGCGAGCGGTATCTCTTGTAGGGCCCCGATGGCACGCGAACCGGCACTGGCGGCGCTCGTCGAGGACGCGCTCGGCTCACTGGAGGAGCACACGCACCGGCTGGAGGGCCTGCCCGCGGGGCCGTTGCCGTGTCTGGCAGACGTCGGCGTCGTCGCGGAGCTCTGCCGTGCGGCGCTCTTTCCCGAGGTCTGCGCGACCGGCGCCGGTCCGCTGTCCCGCGAGGAGCGCGCGACCATCATCGCCTCGCTCTACGACCACACGGCCGGGCTCGTGGCGCGCGAGCGGCACGGTGACTGCGGCGCCAATCCCAGCGGTAGTTCCAGCCAGGGAGCCCGCGCCGAGAACAGCCGCCACTGCCCGCCGTGCCGGGACTTCGGCGCCACAGTCGCTCACACGCTCATCGGCGCGCTGGGTCGGCTCCGGTCGCTGCTCGAGAGTGACTTGAGCGCGGCGCTCGACGCCGATCCCGCGGCGCGCTCGGTGGCCGAGGTCGCGCTGTGCTACCCGGGCTTTCAGGCCATCGCGACGCATCGGGTCGCCCACGAGCTCTGGCGAGCGGGCGCTTTCCTCGTCGCGCGGCTCCTGTCTGAGCAGTCGCACGCACGCACGGGCATCGAGATCCATCCCGGCGCCACCATTGGCCGCAGCTTCTTCATCGACCACGGCACGGGCGTCGTGATTGGCGAGACCGCTGACATCGGCGAGCGCGTCCGGCTCTACCAGGGCGTCACGCTCGGCGCGCGCAGCGTCCCGAAGGACCAGGCGCGTCGGTTGCACGGCGTCAAGCGCCACCCGACGCTGGAGAACGACGTCATCGTCTATGCTAATGCGACCATTTTGGGGGGCGACACGATCATCGGCGAAGGCGCCATCGTCGGTGGCAACGTGTGGGTCACGACCAGCGTCGCAGCGCGCTCCCGTGTCAGCCTGGACGTCGCGCCCCGTGCGGTCGAGGCCGTCGTCGCCATCCCCAGCGCCGTGCGCGAACGCGCGTGAATCGAGTAAGCTCGCCCCGTGCGCCCGACCGCGACCAGCGCCAGCGATGAATCCTCAACCGTCGCGGGCGCGCCGAGCAACTCAGGCCTTGCCGTGACGGGTCTGCCTCCAACGCGCGACTTCAGCCTGCTCGACCTGCTGCGTCGCCCGTTCCTGCGCAAGTCGGTCTTCAGCGTCGTCGATCAAGCGGCGCTCTCGTCCATTAATTTTCTTACGTCCATCCTGGCTGCGCGGCTCCTCGCCGAGGCGAGCTATGGCGCCTACGGCTTCGGCCTCATGCTCGTCAGCCTCGCCCGCACGGTGCAGCACGCGGTCGTCGGCGAGGCGCAAGAGGTGCTCCTCGCGCCGCTGACGGGCGAGGCCTGGCAGCGCTGCGTCCGCACGCTGCTGACGCTCAACACGGCGCTGGCGCTGCTCTTCGGTACGGGCTTTGCCATCGCGGGCCTCCTCGTCGACGACGCGGTCGTGGCCTCGGGGCTGTTTGGCGCGTCCCTCGCCGCGGTGTCCTTCCTGCCGCACGACTTCGTCCGTCGCACGTTCCTCGCCGCGCTCCGCGTCGAGCGCACGCTCGGCCTCAGCCTCATGCGGTTCGGCACGCACTTCCTGCTGCTGCTGCTCGTCATCGCGATCGGCTGGTTCGACGTCGTGCCCACCTTCTTCGTGCAGGCGGTGGCCACCTCACTCGTGGTGCTGTACGGCCACGTGACGGTGCTGCGAGGACTCGGGCCGCTCATGCACCTGGATCGGGCCGAGCTGCGCTCCATCTTCGACTTCACCCGCTGGATTACGCTCAAGAACATCACGCGCTACGTGCTGCTGTTCACGAACCACTGGCTCGTGCTGCTGCTCCACGGCTTGACCGCCAGCGCACGCCTGGCGGCCGTCGGCATCCCCGTCACCGCGCTCACGTTCGTCGCCACGGGGCTGTCCGGCTTCTTCAGCCCCTACTTCGCGGGCCTCTACGCGGCGCGCCCCGACCTCTTCCGCCGCCGCATCCTCCTGGCCGGCATGGGCTGGCTCGCGACGTTCATCCTGCCGTCCATCGCCATGCTGGTCGCACCGGCGACGGTGCTCCACCTGTTCGTGGGCGACCGATACGGGGACGCAGTCGACCTCGTTCGGTTGTGCGGTGTCGTGGCTCCACTCACGCTGTTTGCGACATTCTTGGAGATCCCGTTCAAGGCCATGCGCCGGGCGCGTGAGCTGTGGCGTCTGCAAGCGATGGCCATGCTGCCGGGGGTCGCAATCTCCTACTACGCCATCTCGCGCTGGAGCGTCGCGGGCTCACTCTACTGCCTGGCATTTCAGCTCTGTGCAGTCGACGTCACGTTGCTGTTCGCGTTGCTGCGCCTGCTCCGCGAGCCGCGCACCCCGTGAGGGTCTCCTGAGAGGCTACCGAGGACGGCGGCGATCGGCCGGATGGAAGTCCGCGCGGCCGGTGCCTTGCCGAGACAGGATCGCGTCGGTGATCGCGCGCCCCCAGTGCGGTGCACGCCGTGGGATCACGAAGTAACTGCCGGGACCGAGGCGACGCGCGTGAGCGTCGTCCATCGTGTCGCCCTCGCCGAGCAGGAGCGTCCCTGACACGACGGTCGTGATCTCCACGCTGTCGTGCCAGTGGGGCGGTAGCGTCGTCCCCGCCCGAACGCGCAGGAGCACGGTGTGGGGCCCCGTCGCGGGGTCACCGTCGACGACGGCGGTCTCGAGGCCCGGAATCTTGGGCGAGGCGACCCAGACCACCTCGTCGGCCGGCACGATGCGCGCAGGTGGCGGAGTGGGCAGATCGGGCCCCAGGACCAGCGCAACCAGGAGGGTGAGCGTGAGCATGCCCGACCCTACCGCCGGTCGGCTTCCGTGGCTACTGCTTCGGGAGAGCCAGCTCCAGCACGAGCGCGTCGCCCTCATCGGCGGCCTTGGCAAAGGCGACGAAGTCGGCGTACTGCGCCGCCGTCACGAGCCGCGGGCTGAACACGAAGCGCTTGATGAACGTCAGCGTCCCACCCTCCTGTCCGGAGTGCCGCTCGTACCGACCCATCGGACCGTCGAGCCGCACGGCCGGCGGGAGCGACTGCTTTAGCGTGACGCCGGGAGCCAGGCGCACGGTGACGCGAAGCGCGAGGTCATCGAACCGATCGAGCACCATCGTGGTGCTGCGCTGCTTCATCTGGACGTGGCGGGCGACCAGCTCGCCGGGCATCAAGCCGAGCGTCAGCTGCGCGCCTGCACCACGCGTGAGCCGCACGGTCAGGGAGACGGGCTGTTCGAGCGCGTCGAGCCCTTCGACCGCCACGTCAGTCACCTCGGCGCCAGGAACCAGCGCCTGCAGGTAGGCTGTGAGCATCTTCTTGCGCTCGTCGGCCGCCTTGCCTCTCAGGGCCGTCCGATACGAGGCGGCGTCCAGCGAACGTACCCGCTCGCTCAGGGTCCCTACCAGCGCTCCGTCGGCTGCCACGTCGAGCTCGAGGGTCGCTTCATGACGCTCGTCCAGGCCCGTGGTGGTGGGGACCGAGACGGGCTTGCAGCGTGAGACGGGGCCAACGACATATGCGGGGCGACCGCGTACCGTGGGCGAGACGAAGCCGTAGGGCACGTCGCGAGTCGTGAGATCGAGCCAGGTCTCGTCTTGGTCGCCGAAGTCGAGATCGCGGACCCGCACGAGGGGGTGAGCGAGATCCCCCGGGTTCGGGACCTCGGTCGGCGCGTGATGACGCAGGATGGGCTGCGCAAGCACGAGCTCCGCGTCGAGCTCCGCAGCCCGCAGCAGGGCGACGAGCGCGACCGCTCGCTCGCCCCGAGCCGCCGTCAACGTCCGGCCCGCCGAGCGCGTGAACGACGCGCCGGACTCTTCGACGACGTCCTTCATCAGTCGGGCGACGAGGGCGCGTGCGAGCTTCTCGCCCTTGAGGCCGGGGTGGCGCCGCAGCTCCGCCCGCACCGCCGGGCTGGCGGACGCGAGCCCCAGGAGGGCCTCGTGCCGCTGCTGACAGAGCACCTCGGGGGTCGCTCCGGACCAGACGCGCACCTGCGGGACGTCGTCGAATGGCGCGACCGCCAGCGGCTCAGCGCGCACGTGCGGCTGTGCGTCGGCGGTCCAGCGCAGGGCGCTCCAGCCGTCGCCGAGGTCGAGCTTCTCGGGCAACGTCTTCTCGGGGAGGCCGCGCGCCTCGATGCGGGTCGGAGTCCCCTCGCGCGCAATCGCCACGAACGACGCGCGCCAGGTGGGGACCTCGAAGAGGCGAAAATAGAAGCCCGTGCCGGTGACGTCGCCGAGCGCGGCGGCGTCGGGAGGCGAGCTGTGCAAGTAGGACAGCTCAATGGCGTCGCCCGTCTCGAGCTCAGGGAATGAGACGGTCTCCTTCCCCGTGAGGTCCTCGATCTCGAGCACGGCGCCAGTCGCCTTCCGCGTGGCGGCGAAGAGGACGTGCGCGCCGTCGGGGACCGTCGCCTCGCCCAGGTCGTCGAGGGCCTCACGGTCCAGCAGCCGGAGCACCTGGTGGGTGTGGTGCAGCGCGCTCCCGTCCGCGTAACGGACGACGAGGTGATGGTCGAGCAGCAGGACGGCCGAGCGACCCTTACCATACCCCGGTGGCAGCGCCGCGCTCAAGAGGGGTAACGTCGGCGGATCGAAGCGCTCCCACACGCGATCGTGACCCAGGGCGGCGAGCCGAACCCGATCGCCCTGGGCGGCCGTTGCGCGCGCCTGCGCCCGAGCGACCGCCCGCGCTTGCAGAGAGGCGTCGCCTTGCTGTGCCGCGAGATCCAGCAGGCGGAGATCCGCCTCGAGCTCTGTTCCCGGGCGCGCCGAGGCGCCATCCAGGGTGCTCGCGGCGTCCGAGGTCGCTCCGTGGCGCTCTTGCAGCCGGGCCCGCTCGAAGCGCGCAGAGTCCTCTGGGGACGGCACGTCCTTGTCGAGCCGCGCGAGGGCCTGCGCGACCTCGCCGACCTCGGCGACGAGCTGCCGCGTCCGGGCTGCGAGACGGTGACGGCAGCGCTCGGGCAGCGTGACCGGCGTCGCGCGCGCACCAAGCTTGAGCCGCTCCCAGCGATGGTCGAGGCGAGCGCGCTGAGCCTCACAACTCTCCGGCGCGGACGTGAGCAGCGCGTCCAGGACCCGATCGGCCTCCTCGTTCCAGCCCAGGTCACGAAACGTGCGAAAGCGCAGGAACGCGTGCCGAGGCTCCTCCGGCCGCGGGAGCTGGTCGAGCACCCGCAGCGCCTGCTCGCCCTTTCCGGTCGACAGCGCGAGGTCGCCAAGCGCGCGCAGCACCGCAGCGTGCCCGGTCGGCGCGACACGCGAGAGCACGCGCCGGCGCGCCGTGGCGTCGGTGCCCAACGTCTCGGCCTCGAGGCGCGCCAGCTCCGGAAGCTGCGGGAGCCGGACTCGGGCGGCAGCCAGGCGGACCGACGCAGTCTCCAGGTCACCACGAGCGAGCGCCAGCCGCGCACGGGCGAGCGAGCTGAGACCGGGGAGCGCGGTCTGGGTCGGCGTACCGGGGTAGGCCGACGGGACGAGCAGAATCTCGGCGCGGCCGAGCCGTTCGGCGCAGGCAAGGCGCACCGTGAGCCGCGCCCGTGACGTGCTGGGCGGCAGCCGAACGACGCGGGCCTCCCCTGCTTGGCCGCGCACGGGATCGCGCTCGAGGGCCTCGCGCTCGCCGACGTACGCCCGGAACGGGCACCGCGACCGCACCTCGAGCGCGTGGGCGACGTCGAGCGGTGGCAGCTCGCCGATGAGATCGATGAGCGCGGAGCCCGGGTTGTCGAGCGCGACCGTGGTACCGGTGACCCGCGCGGGGACCGCGGGCTCGGTGAGCTCGGGCTCGGCCTGGAGCTCGAGCAGCGGCGTGGCGGTGCGGTGCGTGGTGAGCGTCGGCTCGCGGAGTCGCAGCGTGGGCTCGCCACCCAGTCGCGCGACGGCGAGTCGGGTCGCCTCGATTGGCGCTTGCGGGAGCGCCTCACGCCCCGCGCTCAAGGCTTGCGTGGCCAGCTCAGCCGGGAGCCAGTCGATGAGCTCGACGAGCTCGAGGACGGCCAGACGCACCAAGCGGGGATCGGCGCTGCGCGTGGCGCGCATCCAGCCCTCGGCCTCCGCGCGCAGGTCCCCCGAGTGCGCAGCGACCAGTGCCTGCACCGCACCTGCCTCGCCGTCTGGACGAGCCTCGAGCGCGTCGAGCCAGCGGCGCGCTTCGGCCACCTCGCCGCGCCGGCCCAGCGCGAGCCAGGCCAGCAGCACGCGGGCACCGTCACGGGAGGACGCGCCACCATCGACGGCCGGTCCGTCGAGCAAGGCCCGCGCCTCGCTCTCGACCAGCGCCGCGGTGCGGGGTCCGTGTGCGCAGCCCAGCAGCGCACTGAGCACCAGGGCCGCCAAGAGCTTAATCACGGCGCACCTCGACGGCGCCAAAGGGCGCAAGCACGTCATCGGCCTCGCGCAGGAAGCTCCGCAGCGCGACGTAGTCGGCCACCGCGATGCGGACCACGTCGAGTCGCACCTCGACGGCGACGGTCACGGTGGGCTTCGTGCCGTCGGTGCGCTCGACCGTGACGCGAACGCGGCCGAACTTGGACTCGACCTCGCCGCTCCGCAGCGCGGCGACCGCGGCGCCGAAGCCCCAGCCTGCGTCGGCAGTGAGCGTTGTATGCCACCGCCAGATCATAGGCGCGTCCAAGCCCAGCGCGTGAGTGCGGGTCGCCAAAGGCGCCCAGGCGCGCAGCAGCGAGAGGCCATCGCCGAGCACGCGAACGCGGGCGGTGAAGCCGGCGCCGAGCGTTTCGGTCGCCTCGAGCGTCATCGTCGGGGAGACCGCGACGGCGACGGTGCCCAACCCATCGAAGCCGGTGAAGGAGGCCTTCTCGAGGCGTGCCCCTGGGCGCTCCCGAGCCAGCTCCCGCTCGACGACGTCGTTGCGCGTAGCCGGGACGGCAAATCGCTGGCGCAGCCGCGCGGCCTCGATGCCGAAGGCCCGGTGCGTGACGTGGACTGCGAGTCGGTCCCCCGAGAGGTTCAAGGCCGTGGTCCGCTCATGGCCATTGTCCTCTGCCTTGGGCAAGGGCAGCTCGACCCAACGACCGCCCGTCTCGGACACGATGAGCGCTGTCGCGCCGGCGTCCTCCGCCGGAAGCTCGCGTGGGCCGTAGTGCGCGGCCGTGGGGTCGACGAAGCGATCGAGGCTGGGCAAATACAGAATGGCGTGGTCGAACGCCGCCGGAGAGGCCACCTCGTGCAGGAGACGGCCGCGCGGACGCGTGCGCACGAGGACGAGGTTCGAGTCGATCCCGCGCACGGCCAGCAGCGCCCGCATGAGCGAGGCCTTGTCCTTGCAATCGCCGTAGCGGCGCGCCAAGACTTCGTCTGGCTCATACGGTTTATACGAGTGAACGCCGAACTCCAGGCCCACGTAGCGGATATCGCGCGTGGCGAAGCGATGGACGGCGGTAATGACCTCCGCTGGAGGCGCTCCCTCGGGCGCGAGCTCTCGGGCCTTGGCGATGACGCTCGGCGCCACGGGCCCTGCGCGCGCGGTGAGCTTCTGGTACCAGGCCGCGAGCGCGTTGGCGTCGCTCAGGGTGGAGACGTGCACGGCGCGGAGTGACTCGGTCGGTCCCGGCATCCCCGGCTCGGCGACGACGCGCGGCACGTCGTCGGCGTCGAGCGTCAGGACCCGGTGCTCGCCTTCGAGGCGCTCGGCGATCGGGGTCGACTTGCCCTCGGCGGTGAGCCGTGCGGTCACCGCGGTCTGCGCGGGGAAGACCCAGCGATAGCGGAGCGACCGAATCGCGTGCTCCCCGTCGAGGGACACGAGGTCTCCGACGACTCCGGAGAACAGGTTCTTGGCCGCGTCGTCCTGCCGCCACTCCAACACGAGCGTTTCGCCGACGGCCAGCTTCTCGAACGTGACGCGCACGGCCTTCTGCTCGTAGTAGAGCCGGTACCAGGACTCCGAGAGGTCGAGCTCGGTGCGGCGCGCGTCGTCACGCCACGCCCCGCTCGGGTCACGGCGCCGAACGTCCAGCAGCGTGACCGACTGCCGCGTCGGATCGTACGGCAGGGTCACGGTATACTTGGCCGAGGGCTCGGCGCGCAGCACGCGGAGAACCTGCTGGGTCCAGAGGCGCGTCGTGCCGCCCGGATCGACCGTCAGGACCCGCCCGAGGTGGAGCAGCTCGAGGTTTCCGGCGTCATGGGTCGTCGCCGGAAGCCGGGCGAGGCGCTCGACATCGCCGCGGGCGCCCCAGTCTTGCTGGACCACGGGCTCCAACCGCTCGAGGCGCGTGCGCAGCTCAGGCTGGTGCGGGCGCAGCGCGAGCGACCGCCGAAAGGTCGCGGCGGCGAGCTTGCGGTCACCGGCGGCGATCGCCAGGCGTGCGAGCGCGTCGAGCGGCTCGGGATCGTTGGGAAAGAGCGTCGTCGTCTCCTCCAGGACGGCGCGGGCGGCGTCGGCGCGCCCGAGCTCCGCCAGCAGCCGCGCGTGCTGGAGCCGATGGCCTGGAACGCCCGGATGGGCGCGCACCAGCTGCTCGAGCGACGTGAGGGCCGAGTCTCCGCGTCCCAGGCCGCGATCGAGCTCCGTGAGCCAATAGAGCGCCTCGCCGTCGGTGTCCATGGTCGCGAGCTGCGCGTAGTGGGCTCGCGCCTCCTCCGGCAAGCCCCGCCGCTGCGCCAGGCTGGCTGCCGTCCGGATCGCGGCGGGCGTGGTCTTGGCCTCAGGCGACAGGCGGGCGAGCAGGGCGCGGCCGTGACCCGTGAGCTGGAGATCGGCGAGCAGCTCGGCCTCGAGCAGCTGGGCACTCAGGTCCGCGGGGGTCTTCGCCAGCACGGCGCGCACGAGATCGACGGCGCGGAGCGTCTGTCCGCGCTCCGCCGTGGCGCGAGCAAGCGCGACCTGAGGCTCCGGGTCGTCGGGAGCCTGGGCCAGCCACCGGCGCGCGATCACGACGCGCTCGGCTCCCCGCACATACCGCAGCGCCGCCCGAAAGTGCGCGGCCGGGTGCTTGCCTTGCGTCTGCTCGACGACGCGCTTGGGATCGAAGACGGCATCGGCCCGACCATGCGCGAGGAGCACATCGAGGCGTTCGGCCAAGGGACGCGCCGTCGCGTCGCGAAATCGGGAGACCAACGGCGTGACGACCGCATGCGCGGCACGCTGCGCCTTGGGAAAGGCGTGCGTGGCCAGGTCCACGGCCCGCCCCGGGCGCGGCAGCTGGAGCGGCGCGCCGTCGGGAGCCGTGAGCGCGAGCTGCAGGGTCCACGGCCCCCGCCCGGGACGCTGGGACTCGACCAATACAAGATTCCAGCCGGGAAGGAGGGTCACCGCCCCCGTGGTGACGGCAACGCGATTGAAGCTCAGTCGCGTGCGCTCGCCTGCCGCGGTCGACAGCCGCGCCGGGCGCTTGCGGTCAGACCAAACGGCGGAGGCCACGACCACCCGATCGGCGGCAGTCTCCCGCGTGTCTGACACGAGCTGCCCGATGGGCAGGACACCGCCCGGCCACGGCCCTGGCACGTCGCGAAAGCCGTCCCTCAGCGCGATCCGGGTGAGATCCGCGGCGGCCGCCGTTGGCGTACGGAGCCGGAGGCCATCGACGAGCAGACCGGTCGCTGCCCAGGTCGCCAATGCCTGATCCAGGGCGCCGGAGCCGCGCAGCAGCTCGGCCATGAAGCGCGCGGCGGTGGAGCGCTGCTCGGGCTCGAGCGCGGGATCCTCGGCGAGCGCGGCCATCGCCTTCTGCAGCACGGTCCGCGGAAAGACGTCGCGGAGGAGCATCAGGCGACACAGCGCCACCGGGGCGGCGGGCGACTGCGAGCGCGCCACGATCGCCAGCTCCGTGAGCGACTCGGCCTCGGCCAAGGGGCCACACGACAGGCACGCGAGGAGCGCAGCGAGGCTGGCGCGCCGAGGCGTCACGCCGGGCGAAGGACGTCGAGGCCGCCCATGTACGGCCGAAGCGCTGGCGGAATGACGACGCTCCCATCGGCCTGCTGGTAGTTGTCCAGGATCGCCATGAGCGTCCGGCCCACCGCCAGGCCCGAGCCATTGAGCGTGTGCACGAACTCAGGCTTCTCGCCCGCGGCGGGCCGATAACGGATGCTCGCGCGGCGGGCCTGAAACGACTCGCAGTTCGAGCACGAGCTGACCTCTCGAAAGGCCTGCGTGCTCGGGAGCCACACCTCCAAGTCATAGGTCTTAGCCGAAGAGAACCCCATGTCGCCGGTGCAGAGCAGCAGCACGCGATATGGCAGACCGAGCCGCTCCAGGATGGAACCGGCGCAGGCGACCATGCTCTCAAGCTCCGCGTCGCTGGTCTCGGGCGTTGTGAGCTTGACCATCTCGACCTTCTGAAACTGATGCAGGCGCGTGAGGCCCTTGACGTCCTTGCCATAGGAGCCTGCCTCGCGCCGGAAGCACGACGAATACGCCGTGTAGCGTTTGGGCAAGTCCTCGGCAGCCAGCAGCTCGCCGCGGTGGAGGTTGGTGACCGAGACCTCGGACGTCGGAATGAGGAAGAGGTCATCGGTCGTCTTGAACGCGTCGTCCTCGAACTTGGGGAGCTGCCCCGTGCCCTCCATCGTCTCGCGTGTGACCAGGTAGGGGCCGTAGATCTCGGTGAAGCCGTGAATCTCTGTGTGCACGTCCAGCATGAACATCATCAGCGCCCGCTCGAGCCGCGCCCCGGCGCCCCGATACACGGCAAAGCCGCTGCCCGAGATGCGCGACGCCTGCTCGAAGTCCAGGATACCCAGCCGAACGCCGACCTCGTCGTGGCCCTTGGCCTCGAAGTCGAGCGCGCGCGGCGTGCCCCACCGACGGACCTCCACGTTCTCCGAGCTGTCCTTGCCGACGGGGACCGAGTTCTGTGGCCAGTTCGGGAGCTCCAAGAGCCGACCGCGAATGCCGTCCTCGGCCGCCTTGATGGCGTCTGCGTGCTCCTTGATGGCATCAGAGAGCGACTTGAGCGTCACGCGCGCCTCGGCGAGCGCCGCAGGGCTCACGCCCTTGGTCTTGAAGACCTCCGACAGCTCCGACTGCCGGTGCTTGGCAGCGTCATGCGCGAGGATTGCCTTCTTGCGCTGCTCGTCGAGCTGCACGAGCTCGGTGACGATGGCCACGCCATCCAGACCGCGCGCTGACCATCGCTCGATGGCGAGCTCGCGGTTGTTAACGATGTTCTTGGGATCCAGCATGGCTCTCCTGCGCTCGCGGGTCGGCCGGCGAGCGGCGCGAATCATAGCCCGGAGTCGCGCCTCGGCAAGCCGCGACTCGACGCCCCGGGGCGAGCCGTGCGAAAGTTGCGCCCGATCCAGCTCGCCGCGCGTCGCGTATGGGCCGCAGCACTGCGAAAGGAGCCCGATGTCCGCACCCGTCTCGAATGCTCATCACCGCGTCTTTCAGTCGCAGCCCGACGAGTTCACCAATGCGTCGCCCCGCATTCACGGGACGCTCCCGGCCGAGCTGCGCGGTACGGTCTTGCGCAATGGCCCGGGCCTGCTGGCGTCTGGGAGCGATCGCCTCGCGTTCCTGGATGGCCATGGCTACGTCGCGGGCGTCACGTTTCGCGACGGCACGGCCAGCTGTCGCGGTCGCCATGTCCGCACGCCGGAGTTCCGGGCGGAACAGGCAGCGGGACGCCTTCTGGTGCGCCGCGTGTTCACCAACCTGCCGAGCCGTTGGGCCAACCTCTTCAAGCTACCGAAGGGTGACAGCGGAAATCACGATGTCTACGTCTTTGGCGGCATGATCCTGGCGTCGAGCGATCAAGGCCACCACGCGCTCGACGCGGGGACGCTCGAGACGCGCGGGCCAGAGCGCTACAACGGAATCCACGCCGGCAAGCGCATCTTGTCACCGATGCCGCGGGTCGATCCGGCGACGGGGGGCATCGTCGCCTATGTCATCGATCCCGGCGGACCGAAGCCAGACAAGGTCACATTCTTCGAGGCCGACACGCGCTTCCAAGTCACCTCGCGGGCCGCGCCGCATGTGCTGTCGTCGAGCCCGATGCTCGTGCACGACCTCGGGTTCACGCCGCGCTACTACGTCGCGACTCAGGCGGCCGCGCGCCTCGGGCTGGGAGCTGCGCTGTGGGGCAAGAAGACTCTCGTCGAGTGCTTCGACTGGAAGAAGGGCTTCCCGGCCGAGCTGATCGTCGTGTCCCGGCCGGACGGGGCCCGCAGCTTTCGCGTGCCGATTCCCAACACGACCGTCGCATTTCATGTGATCAACGCGCACGACGACGGTGCCCACCTGGTCGTGTATGTGCTCGCCTACGCGGGCAAGCCGGGCTTCGAGCTGTTCGCGCCCGGTGCCTTCGAGGCTGCAAGGCCAGGCGATGGGAACACCCCGCCACCGCGCATCCTGCGGCTCGTGGTGGATCCGGTCGCACAGCGCCTCGTCGAGCATCGCGTGGTCGGGGACGTCGCGGGCGACCTGCCCGAGATTCGCGCCGATCGGGTGGGACAGCCCAATCGGCTGGTCTGGCTCGGGGCACCTGCCGTCGGCTCGCAGGCGCCTGAC
Source organism: Pseudomonadota bacterium (assembly GCA_005776585.1). Lineage (GTDB taxonomy): Bacteria > Myxococcota_A > UBA9042 > SXOX01. Next base: position 15,815 of record SXOX01000240.1, read on the forward strand.
GTGAACGCGTTCCCGTGGTTTGGCGCCATCGTTGGCGTGAACCTCGAGAGCGGCGCAGTCGCGCGCTGGGATGCCGGCCCCACGACGCATGTCTCGCAGGCGGCGTTCGCGCCACGACCCGGCGGAACCGAAGAAGACGACGGCTGGCTACTCGTGTGGGCCGAGGAAGGCACGGCCGGCCTCTGCGAGGTGCTCGTGTTCGATGCCAAGGCGCTGGCGGCGGGACCGATCGCACGGGTCGAGCTTGGGGTTCACCTCCCCGCAGCCTCACACATCACCTGGGCCTCGGGCCTCGAGCTTCAGCGCGGCGCATGACGACGGCGCCGGACATCCTCACGGTCAACCCCACGCGCGATCCGCTGCGGTTCCGCGATGAGGCCACGGGCACACTGATCACGGTCCCCGACGATTGGCAGCTCGTCGAGCCCGGCGATCCGGGCCTGACGCGACGGCTCAAGGCCGGCGGCGCACATTGGGTCGTCGTCGAGCTCGTGCGCAACAAGCGCTTCTCGCGCGGCGTGCTCTGTCCCATGGAAAGGGTGCAGCGCGTCGAGGCGGAGCTGGACGCCGAGCGCGCCGATCCCGCCTACGCGCGGCGCCTGGAGGCCGGGAAGCGACGGCGGAAGGTGGAGCAGGCCGAGTATGTCGAGGACTTCGAGGGCGCAGTGCGCGCGTTCCTGCGGTTCTCCGCGCCGTTTCATTCGCTGGAGGCCGAGGTCGCACACAAGGTCACCGTCCATGCGACGCCGGTCGGCAGCGGCACCGTCGCGCGGACCGAGCGGATCCCGCTACCGGAGCGCGCACGGGCCGCGGTCATGGCCTGGATGCGCCACCAAACGACGGACTACGACGCGATGCACATTGCCCGAGTCAAGGGCTTGCGGCGCGAGGTGCGGCGCGATCTTGCAGCCGACTCGCACCGCTTGCTGGATGCCCATCGGGGTAGTGGGCCCCACGCAACACCGTGCGCCCTGTGCGCGGCGCAGGCGACGGTGCCCGCTCCGGCGGCAACGGTGACACCACCCAAGGCCCCCTACCGCGGCGACTGGCGGCTCGGCGGATAGCTGCGCAAGCGCGGAAAGGCTCAGCGTACCCACCGGCAATCGACGCCCACACTGACCTCGTGAGCGACGACACGAACGAGAGGCGACCGCTTCGGTAACGTCAAGGTCAACACATCGATCCAGAACGGCTTGCCATCGTCGGCGTGGTCTTCCTTCTGCAAGGTGAGCTGGGCCCCGGTGAGCGCGGCGTCCGATGCCTCGAGTTGGGCGCGATACTGCCGTCCCGTCCCGTTGGGCGAGTACTCGCGGAAGAGGACTTCGGCCTTCCGCTGGGCCCGGCTCACGACCACGGTGTCCTCAGACCCGTGACTCGAGCCAAAGGACCCCTTGATCAGACACTCGAAGCGGGGGCGTGGCGTTGGCGGTGCGGCCCGAGCAGATGACGAGACGACGCCGGCAATGAGCGTCACGGCCATGGCGAGGACGAGTCTCATTGGTCGAGCGCGCGCCAGCTCGCGTTCTGCCAGTCCGACTCGCGGACATCGCAGCGCCGGTCGCCATCCTTGTCGTTGGGAGGCGAACAGCACGCCTTGGGACCAATCGCAGGCGTGACCGCCACGGTGCTCGGGAACTGGCACGGGAGGGCCTCCCCGGAGGCTCCCACAGTCCGCGCTACGGTGAAGTAGACCGCGGACGACTTGCAGAGGCGATCGAGCGCATCGATGGCTTCGTCCGACTTGGCCTTGCGCGCCTCCTGGCCCATCGCGCTGTCCGGGAACTCGGTCCCGACTCGCCTCACGAGGGCCGTCCATCGCCGCCATACGTCGACCACCACGCGCCCCAAGGGATCGCCGGCGGAGGCGGCGTCCGCGCCGGAGCGGAGGACGCGCGGCGCCGACTGGATTGCCGCGGCAAGAACCGGTTGCAAGGGGCGCATAGCGGGCTCGACGACAGCGACCATGGCGCGCATGCGCTCGGCACGACGCGCCGGGTCCGTGACGGCATCGAGCTCGGTGAGCGCGTCACCGAGGGCGCGCGCCAAGTCCGGGAGGCGGTCCCGGAGCTGAGCGCGAAGCGCGCGGGCCGCGGCCGTCGGATCGTTGGCGTGGGCGTCGAGCACCTGCCGGAGGCCGTCGAGCTCAGAGGCAAGGCGAACCTCGGGCGTCCGTGCGCACGTGGCCAACACCGCCGTTGCGGCAGTGAGCAGCCCGAGTCGAACCTGAGAATGGCTCATCCAGCCCTCCGGCGGCCCACTACGCCACGGCACCCGCTCGGAGTCAATTGAAGTGGACGCCGGACATCGTAAGCCGGGTGGGTGCGCCCCAGCGGAGCGACCTCCACCTTGCATCGCTCGACCGACAACGCTACACAGCGACGATGTACCATCCCACGCTTCGGCTCCTACTCACGACCGCTCTCGCGCATCTCGTTGCGTGCGCTTCGGCCGACGCCCTCGACCTCACCACGGACGACGAGGTGCTGGATGTCGAGCCCGCCGACATGGTGCTCGAAGAGAAGGCCGACTCCGCGAGCCCCGGAAACGTCGAGCTCAAGGTCACCCTCGCCAGCGCCCAGATCGCCAAGGCCCGGTCGCTCCTCAAGCTCACCGAGGGCAAAGCCGAGCGCCGAGAGGTCACGTTCTACGACACGAAAGCGCTCGCGCTCTCGGGCGCGGGCCTCGTACTGCGCTCGCGCAAGGTCATCGACGGTCCGGACGACTCGACCGTCAAGCTCCGGCCGCTCGAGGCGAGCACGGTCGCATCCTCGTGGTTCAAGGTCGCGGGCTTCAAGTGCGAGGAGGACTGGACGCCGAGCAAGGCGGTCGCGTCGTGCTCGCTGACGGTCGGACAGGACCAGGGCGAGATCGACGACGTCCGCAACGGCAAGCGCGCCGTCGACAAGCTGTTTTCGGGCGACCAGGAGGCCTTCGCCTCCACGGCCAAGGTCGCCGTTCAGTGGAGCGGCCTCGCCGTGCTGGGCCCGACGGCCGCCATGGTCTGGAAGGTCAAGGTCAAGGGCTTCGAGGCGTCGTGGACGGTTGAGCAGTGGACGCTCCCGGATGGTCAGACGCTGCTCGAGGTGTCGACTCGCGTCGCGAAGGGCTCGGCGCCGAAGACAGCGACCGCGCTGACGGCGTGGCTCTCGAAGCGAGGCTTGGATGCGACGGCCGCTCAGGAGACGAAGACGCAGGCTGCGTTGGCTTGGTTCGCGGCGCGCTGAGCGGCCCCATTGACGAACCCTCGACCGTCAGCGCTCGTGGCTCGGCCGACCGGCTTGAGCAAGGAACGGCTTTTTGGAAATTTTATTTTTAGTGATTTCTAATTGACGGCGGCGCCAGTGCGCCGTAGCATTGCGAAACTAAACAACACGGGGCCTCGAACAACACGGGGCCTCGCAAACGGAGGCTTCATGGCGGCAGCTCAGATTTTGCTCCAGGACACCACGGCAGTCGGTGGCACCACGGCCGGGCTCGCGGCAGGCGAGTACAGTCATGCTTCGCAGGAGCTTGCGAGCGCGGCGGACGTCGGCCAGTACGTCGTTGCGTACATCACCTTCTGGCTGATCTCCTGCCACCGCGATGACGTCAACGATGACATCACCTTCGGCATCATGACCAATGATGCCAACCAGCAAGCGGGGGCCAC
>SXOX01000022.1 GCA_005776585.1 Pseudomonadota bacterium
ACGGGAGGTCGAAGACGGCATCCAGGGCCGCCGTCTCGAGCGGTGTCTGCGGTCGATTGACGACGACACTGAGGTCCCCATGCCGCTGGAGGAGCGTACGTGCCGACGCCGGATTCTGCTCGCGGTGAAAGAGGTGCTGTGCCCACGCGAACCGCTCGCGGGAGGGCTCGTCGGGACCTGAGAGCTGCTCGAAGCTCGGCAGCTCGAGCACCTCGGCGGGCAGATGGGCGTGCCAGTCGGCGTCCCCAGGGCTCGCAAAGTGCGGCACACCGCGCTTTCCAACGACATAGGCCGTTCCCGGAACGTCCCGAATCGCAGCCAGCGGCTCGCCACGAGCGAAGCGGTCGAGCACGTCGCCGAGCGGGCGCTCCCCCATGCCATAGACGAGCAGGTCGGCGCGCGCATCGAGCACGATTGAACGTTTGACCTGGTCTGACCAATAGTCGTAGTGCGCCATCCGACGCATCGACGCCTCGACGCCCCCGACCATGAGGAACACGTCCGGGAAGGCCTCGCGGCAGCGCTGAGCGTAGACGACCGTCGCGCGATCGGGGCGGGCACCGGCGCGGCCACCGGGAGTGTAGGCGTCGTCGGAGCGCGGCTTCTTGTGAGCCGTGTAGTGATTGAGCATGGAATCGAGGTTGCCGGCGGAGACGAGCCAGGCCACGCGCGGGCGCCCAAAGGCGCGAAACGGCTCCGCACTCCGCCAGTCCGGCTGCGGCAGGATCGCGACGCGAAAGCCGCGGGCCTCCAGCAGGCGACCGATGACGGCGTTGGCAAACGAGGCGTGGTCGACGTACGCGTCACCGGTCACGAGGACGAAGTCGACGCCGTGGCGCTCGGGGTCGGGAGCCATCGACGGGCCGGGAAGCCAGCCGCGGCGCACGCACTCGTCGGCCGTCGTAGGAAGAAAGCGGGCCGGATCGGCCGAGCTCAGCTGAGCCTGGGAGAGCACGCGCAGTCCGCGAGCCATGGGAGCCTCACACGCCGCGACGCGGGCGAGGCCGAGCCGCGGGAAAGGGGCCAACGCGCAGGGAGCCGACCGTTCGGCGCGCTGCGTGCGGCAGGTCGCGCGAGACTGACGCGCATGCGGCAACGCGTCAACGGAAAACGCGCGCTGACGCCACACCGACGTTGCCAACGGGGCGAGGTGCCCTATCCTTCGCCGATGGCCCAACCCCTCATGCGAATCGTCTTCAGCGCGGTGCTCCTGCTCGGCCTGGTCTGGTCCCACCGCTACCTGTGGCGGCGCATCGTGCGCGACACGGCGCTGGCCCATCCGTGGCGCCGCCTCGCGACGCTCGTGCTCATCGCGCTCGGCGTCGTGCTCCCGGTCACATGGGCCATCGCGCGCTTCTGGCGGATGGACGGCATGGGCACGCTGCCTCTGCTGGCCTTCACGTGGATGGGCGCGTTGTTCTATCTCATGACGATGTTTGGGCTTGTTGACGTCGTGCGCCTCGCGGGCCGGCTCCGCGCGCGCTTTCGGCCCAAGGTCACCGGCGAACCTGCGGCCGTTGACGGCCTCGATCGCCGCGCGTTCTTCGCGCGCGCCGTCGCGGGAGGCTCGGTGGTCACGACCGCGGGTGTGACGACGTTCGGGATCCACTCCGCCATGGGCGACATCACCACGCCGGAGGTGCCCGTGCGGCTCGCGCGGCTGCCCAGGCAGCTCGATGGCCTCGTCATCGCGCAGATGTCGGACGTCCACATCGGGCCCATCCTCAACGAGAAGTTCGTGCGAACGCTGGTGGAGAAGACCACCGCCATGAAGCCGGACCTGGTCGTCATCACCGGCGACCTGGTCGACGGATCCGTCGAGAACCTCGGGCGCGCCGTCGGCTTGCTCGGCACGATCCCGTCGCGCTACGGCACGTTCTTCTCGACCGGGAACCACGAGTACTACTCCGACGTCGAGCCGTGGCTCGAGTTCCTGCGCAAGTCGGGGATTCGACCGCTGATCAACGAGCGCGTCGCCATCGGCGATCCAGGTAGCCCGAGCGGCTCTTTCGACCTCGCGGGCATCACGGACTCGCAGGGTGGCTGGTTTCATCCATCCCACGTGCCGGATCTCGGCAAGGCGCTCGCGGGACGCGATCCGGAGCGCGAGCTGGTCGTCTTGGGGCACCGCCCCTCACAGGTCGTCATGGCCGCGGAGCACGACGCCGGGCTCCACCTGGCGGGGCACACGCACGGCGGGCAGATCTGGCCGTTCGGCTTGCTGACCGGCCTCGTACAACCCTACGTCAAGGGGCACTATCAGCATGGCGAGCGCACGCAGATCTACGTCTCGTGCGGGACTGGCTTCTGGGGACCGCCCATGCGCATCCTCGCGCCCGCCGAGATCACCAAGGTCGTGCTCCGCGCTGGCTGAGCTCGCTGCGAAAACGTACTTGACGAATCGCGGACCGCTCGCCATGGTCCGGCGCGTGACGCGCCAGCATTCGGGAACAGCACTCCGCCTGGGGGCAATCATCGGCGCCCTCTCTATCGCGGCCTGCGGCGACAAGCCGACACGTGAGTCCGGCGAGCCCGCGGCGCCGCTGTCGGAGCACACGCCTCCCGCGGCCAGTGCGCCGACGGCGGCAGCGCCCATGGCCCGCAAGTCTGCCGAGGCCCCGGAGAAGGCGGCGCCACCCGCAGCGACGCCACCCGGAGGCGCCGCGGTGCCCGAACCGGTGCCCGAGCCGCCACCCAAGCTCGAGGGCGTCGCCAAGTTCCTGCCGGATGCGATCTCGGCCAAAAACACGGCCTACCCCAAGCTCGTCAGGGACATCTACGCCAAGCAGAAGTGGCGGCTGCTGTTCGTTGCCGAGGACGGCACGCCGAGCGCGCAAGCGACCAAGGTCGCAGACCTCGTCAACGACCTCGAGAACCACGGGGTGGACCCCGGCCCTTACCTGCTGCGCGGGCCCCGGCCCGTCGATGGGCACTACCCCGCGTACGTGCTGGTGGCACCGCGCGCGCCCGCGGACGCCGCGGCGCTGGACGTGCGCCTCACGCACGCCGTGCTGCGCTACTGGCTCGACTTCCGCTTCCTCGTCAAGGCGCACCCCGTGCGCTTCTTCGAGAAGCCGGAGGAGCACCTCCAGAAGGGCCACCGGGTCATCGTGGACGCGGTGACCAAGCTGTTCCCCGACGTCGAGGCTGGGCTCATCGCGAGCTGGCCGAAGCACCCGGCGTACGGCGCCATTCGTGCGGTGCTGCCGCGCTATCGGGAGCTGGCCGCCAAGGCGCCGAAGTTCGCGCCGCTCGATCCGAAGCGCACGCTGGAGGTCGGCGCGCACGGCGCCATCGTCAAGGACGTCCAGCGGCGGCTGGCGGCGGAGGGCTTCTACGAGGGCGAACCGTCCGGCACCATCGACGAGACGACGCAGAAGGCGCTCCGCAGCTATCAGGAGACGCATTACCTGGAGCCCATCGGCAAGGTGGGGAAGGGCACGCTCAAGGCGCTGTCGGTCGGCCCCAAGGAGCGCCTGCGCCAGCTCGAGACCTCGCTGCAGCGGTGGCGCGAGTCGGACGTGACGCGGGATGGGCCCAAGACCTACTTCCGGGTCAACCTGCCGGCGTTCGAGCTCGTGTTCAGCGAAGACGGCCAGGTCACGCGGAGACAGCGGGTCATCGTGGGGTCCAATCAGCTCGATGCGGACATCTCGCAGTGGATCCAGGGCAACCTCAACCGGACCAAGCTGCTGACGACGCGCCTTTTCCAGATCCAGCTCAATCCGACGTGGCTCGTTCCCAAGCGCATTCGCGACCTGGAGTTGCCCAAGATGCTCGAGCGGGATCCGGACCACTTCGAGAAGAAGGGCTACAAGAAGGTCACGCTCAAAGACGGCACGGAGACCATCCAGCAGGGGAGCGGCAAGAAGAATGCCCTCGGCCGCGTGAAGTTCATGCTGGAGAAGACGGACGCGATCTACCTCCATGACACGGACCGTCCGTGGCTCTTCCGTCAGCACGTGCGCGACTTTAGCCACGGCTGCATGCGCGTCCAGGACGCAGTAGAGCTGGGGAAGTACCTGGCCATGAAATACACCGGCATCACCGAGGAGAAGTACAACAACCTGCTCGGTAGCGGCGGGACGCAGCCGCTCAACCTCAAGAACCCGATTCCGCTGTACATTGAGTACAACACCGTCGACGTGGATGCCGACGGCCGCGTGGTCTTCTACGAGGACATCTACCAGTACGACGCCGCCTATGCCGGTGGGAAGCTCCCGGTCGTTTTCTATACGCGCTACGGCAGCGCCGCGATGCGCCCGCATTGGGTACCGCTCATTCAGCCAGACGACTTCAAGGCGCTCAAGGCCAAGGGCGGGACGGCGCCGCTCGAGTGGCCCCCGGGCTCCAAGCGCAAGGACGGGACCGCGCCCGAGCCCCGGAAGAAGAGGCCGGGGCCCAAGCGAGAGCGGTAGCGGCGGTACGTTTTGGTTGAAACCGACCTGCGACCGTGGTAAGGGGCGAACCCTCGAACGGGGTGACGCGTTCCTCCGGTGGCGTCGGACGGCCGCCTCGTCACCCAACAGGGACCGTCGAACAGACAGGAACACGAAGTCTAGGAGTGAAGATCATGCTCAAGCGAACCATCACCTTCGGCACGACTGGCGCGGCTGCGGCGCTCCTCGCGCTCGCCGGGTGCAACAAGGATCAACCCAAGACGGACAAGCCCGCGCCGGCGCCTCAAGCTGGCGCCCCGGCAGCCCCCGCAGCGCCACCCGCGGAGAAGCCCGCCGCCGCGCCTGCCGCGACGGCCGCCCCCGCACCGACCGACAAGCCGGCCGAGCCCGCGACG
>SXOX01000241.1 GCA_005776585.1 Pseudomonadota bacterium
CCTCGACGAGATCGGCGAGCTTCCGGCCGAGCTCCAGCCCAAGCTGCTGCGGGTGCTCCAAGAGGGCGAGGTGCGCCCGGTCGGGGCGGCGCGCACGGTCGCCGTCGATGTTCGCGTCGTGGCCGCGACGAACCGGGATCTGGCGGCGATGGTCGAGACCGGCGGCTTTCGGCGCGACCTCTACGCACGCCTCGCGCTCTGGGAGATTCGCGTACCGCCGCTGCGTGCACGGCGGGCGGATCTCCTGAGGTGGGTAGAGCGTCTGCACGCGCGCTGGGCGACACGCCGGCGCGGTGCGCCCGTCGCGCCGATCGTGTTCGAGCCCGACGCCGCAGAGGCGCTGTTGCTCAACCCCTGGCCCGAGAACCTGCGCGGCCTCGACCGCCTGGTCCATCAGTTGGCCGCCATCGAGCCGGGCGTCGCGGTCAGCCGCAGTCTGCTGCCGCCCGTCGAGACGATTCCCGATAAGAGCGCCGAAACCGCCGAGCGGGCCGCGCCGCCGACCAAGGAGGACCTCGTCGCAGCGCTGGCACGTCACGGCGGCAGCGTGCGCGCGGTGGCGAAGCACTTCCACCGGGATCGGAAGCAGGTCTATCGCTGGCTCGAGCGCTTCGGGCTACGCGCCGACAACACTGAGACGTGACACGGCGAGCTGGTCAATCGCCCCGGTGAGCAGCAGCACACGCAGACCCGGCTGAGGCAGCGCGCTCAAGTTGCCCAAGATGGCGTCTGGAGCACAGCGCATGAGGTGCCGCCCCACGGTGGGGAGGACGGCGACCGCGTCGCGATCGGGTCGCACCTCGCGCAGGTGCTTCGGCAGCTCGGCGAGCCACGAGGTCGCGGCACGGCCCGGGATGCTCGCGCTCTCTTCGGCGAGACGCGCGACGATCGCCGCACGCGACACCGGCGGGATCCGCCAGCGCAGCAGCTCGGCGCAGACCGTCAGAGCCGTCGAGCGATCGGACGGTGCGCGCAAATGGCGGACGCTGTCGGAGATGACGTAGGCCACCTCGCCGCGCGTAACGGCCGAGGGCACGAGCGTGCGGTCATCGGTGATGCTGCGGACGACCTCGCGCCACACGGGCAGGCTCAGCCGAGCCGCAGCGACGAGCAACATGCGGTCGTGCCGCACGCGGCCATACTGATCGCGGTCGTTGGGGAGTAACGTCATCGATTGACGAAACGCCCGCTGCGCCGCGTGGTCGTCGGTGCCGGCGGAGATGAGCGCGAGCAACGCGTGGGGCTCTCCGGGCACGATGGGATCGGTGACCTCGCCAACGGCATCCTCGGCAGCAGCAATCCACCGCTCCCGCAGCGGCTCAGGCGCATCCCGGCCACGCGAGGCAAGCTCCGCCAGCGCGTAGAGCCGCGCGACCGGGTCGGCCACCCGCAGCGCGGTCTCGGTCAGCGCCTCTAACGAGTCGCCACGCCGTCGCACGAGCGCGAGTCGGCTCATGTCACGGCCGAGCGTCTCGGTTCGTGCGTCGAGGAAGCGCTCCGCTGCCTCCAGCGTCTCGGGGACGCCCCCGGAGAGGCTCAGCTCCACGGCGCGCGCGCGCTCGGTGGGCAGCAGGGCGTTCAGGCCCGCGGCCTCGTCCGAGCTGCCTGCCCACAGGAGCAGCCCCACGTCGTGCGGCTCGAGCGTAGGCGGGACGAGCGCGCACGTCCGTTGTCCAAGCTCGACCGACGGGGCGCACCCGAGGTCCACGCGAAAGGCCAGCGCGCCACGCCGCGAGGCGTCGTCGGGGAGCCACTCGAGCGCCAAGAGGCCGTCGTAATCGTCGAGGCGCAGCCGCAACCCAACACGAACGACCGCCGTGCGCGCGTGGGCCGCAGCGTCCAGCGCGCTCATCGCCTCGTCCAGCGCCGTCAACCACGGTGCCGCGCGGTCGGTCAGGGAGGTCGGGTCCACGTAAGCAGGCTAACACCCCGTTTGACTTGGCGCAGCAGACATTAATCAACAGAAACCGCACAACATGTATCTAACAATCCGGATTGTCTTTGATTGTTGCGCCCGATAGGGTCACGGCGTCGGCTCGCTCACGCTTGGGCGCCCGCAACTGAAGCCACTGGAGGTCTGCTGTGACTCGAACCCCGCGAACGTCAATCCTTGTAAGCCTCGCCACGATCGCGATGGCGTGCGCCACGTCCCCCGCCGAGTCGGGCGTGCTCGTTCCCATCATCGAGCCGTCGACGCCGGCGCAGGTTGCGCCCGTTCCGAGCACGCCCGCCCCGACGACCCCGACGACCCCGACGACCCCGACGCAGGTCACGCTGCCGGCCCTCCCCAATACGGCGCTGCTCGAGACGTGCGCGCCTGCGCTCGCCTGGTGGCGTGAGGTCCCCGCGTGGCAGATGTCGGCCAACCTGCTCGATGTCTCGCCAAACGGCGGGCTGCTCCTGCGCTCGAACACCTGGGATCACGGCGCAAGCCAGTTCCACCGCCTCGCGACGGGCGAGCCGCTCGTCGAGGCGCCAACGATCGCGCCCGGAGGCATGGACGCCGGCTGGAACGTGCGCGCAGAGCTCGCCTCCGAAAATACGGTCAACCTCATCACGGTCGTGACGCAGGCGGTCCTGCGCTCGTTCACCGTGCCGCTCCAGAAGGACACCTGGGGACAGCACCAACCGGTGCTCTCGCCGGATGCGCAGCGCCTTGCCGTCGCGTCGTGCGTGTGGGGCAAGGACGGCCAGGGTGCGAGCAAGTACGCGCTCTCCGTGGCGGCGTGGTCGACCGACGATGGCCAGCTGCTCAGCAACGGCACCATCGGCGAGTGCGATCTCTATCCGCGCGGCCTCGTCGCGCTGCCAACGCCGGACGGCAAGGCGCTCGTCGTGACCGACCAAGGGCCGACCGTCCACGTCGTCGAGCTCGACAGCGGTATCGTGCACACGACCAAGCTTGCCGTCCTGGAGCCGACGGAGCCGCCCTTCCCGATGTTCGAGCCAGTCGTAGCCGGAGCCGTGCGCCCCGATGGCAGCGAGGTCGCCCTCGTCGATGGCACCGGCCTCGTCCACTTCCTGGCGATACCCGGCCTGACCGAGGTCCGGCCCGCCATCACCGCGAGCGTCGTCGGCATCAACCTCAACACCTACATGCCGGGAGTAACCTCACCCATCGCGTGGTCGGCCGACGGAAAGCTCCTCGCGCTCGTGGATCCAAACGGCCAGGTGACGATGCGCCACCTCGACCAGGAGGCACCCGTGCTCACGTTCGAGGCGCCGAAGTTGGCGAAGCCCGAGCCCGAGTGGACCCACAACATGCCGGTCGGTGTGACGTTCCTCCCCGACGGCACGGGCCTGGCCATCAGCTACGAGCAAGGCCTCGCCCTGTGGCGGTGCCCGACGGCGCCGTGGCCGGAGACCGGCGCGCCGCTCGAGCTGCTCATCTCGGGACCGACGACGGCACAGGCCGGCGAGCCAGCACTGTTCATCGCGACGCACCTGGGCAATGCGGATGTGCACAGCCACCGCCTCTACGTCGATGGCCAGCCGGTCTCGGCCGCCTCGCTCGACCGCAAGGCGTCGTGGACGCCGGTGGCCGCAGGCACGTACAGCGTGTCGTTCGTGATTGATGACGGGATCGCGCAAGGAACGGCCGCGATGACCGTGACGGTCACGAACTAGCGCATGAACACGTCGACGTAGTCGGCCACCTTGGCGCACGGGTTGTCCATCTGCTGAAGCCGCCAGTACTTCCGCTTCTGGGTGATCGCGAAGGTCATCTCCCCCTTCCGCTCGCAGGCCTTGCCGCCGTTGATGTGGCTCACGGTCGTGACGATGGTCCCATCGAAGGTGAACGTCGTTTTTGCCACCTTGGTAATGACTCCCTTGACCGTCACCGCATCCGTGCCCTTGCGCTGCTCGCCCTCGAGCGAGAGCAGCCCGTCCTTGTCGGTGACCGTCGCCTTTCCGGCCTGCTTGGACTCGATCCATTGGAGCGTCAGGAGGTGGGCGCCAAGGAGCTTCTTCTTGGCCGCGGCGTCTTCGATGACGGTCTTTGCGGCGGCCTTCTCCTCGGCCACGGCGGAGGTCGAGAGCAGAAGGACGCCAAGGGCGATGAGGGTCGTCTTCACGGGTAAGCCTTTCGGGTCGAGGGGTGTTTCGCGTTGCCGCGCCGGTTCTAGCGCAAGTCGGGTGCGACTGTCACGCGAGCGCATCTCCGCGTAGTCTGCGCCGATGGCGAACCTGGCGCACCCTTCTGAGATCCGTTGGCTGAACGAAGTCTATCAACCCGGCGCGCGGCAGCTGACTCTGCGCGCGGTGCTCATGGGCATGGTGCTCGGCGCAGTGCTCTGTTTGTCCAACCTATACGTCGTCCTCAAGACCGGCTGGAGCCTCGGCGTCACGGTCACCGCCTGCATCTTGGCGTTCGCGCTCTTCCGAGGGCTCAAGGCGATGCACCTGACGCGCGCGGACTTCACGGTCCTCGAGAACAACGCCATGGGCTCGGTGGCCTCCGCCGCGGGCTACATGACCGGTGGCGGCAACATGGCGGCCATCCCGGCGCTGCTCATCCTGACCGGCATCCAACCGGCAACAGGCTGGCTCATCGTGTGGTTTGGCTGCATCGCCGCGCTCGGCGTCTTTGCCGCGATCCCCATCAAGCGCCAGCTCATCAACATCGAGCAGATTCCGTTTCCGACGGGCATTGCCACGGCCGAGACGCTGCGATCGCTGCACGGCCACGGCACGGGCGCCGAGAAGGCCCGCATGTTGGGCTGGGCCGCCGTGATTGGCGCTGCGGTGGCGTGGTTCCGCGACGCCAAGGCCTCCTGGATGCTCTGGAACCTGCCGGCCCACTTCGGCTTCCCGCTCGCGTGGGGCGGCCAGATGGCGGCCACCTGGACCGTCTCGTTCGAGGGCAGCCTGCTGCTCATGGGTGGCGGGGCCATCATGAGCTTCAAGACCGGCTGGTCGATGCTGCTCGGCGCGATCGCTATCTACGGCTTCATCGCGCCCGCCATGGTCGAAGTGGGTGCCATCGCGACCATCTCGTACAAGGGCATCGTGCAATGGACGCTCTGGCCCGCGGCGGCGATGCTGGTCGCCTCGGGCCTCCTGTCGTTTGCGCTCGAGTGGCGCAGCGTGGCGCGCTCGTTCGCCGGGCTCGGCGCGGTGTTCTCCCGGCGGACCGCGCGGGGCGAGGACGCGCTGGCTGACGTCGAGTGCCCCGGCTGGTGGTTCCCCGCCGGCTTCGCCGTGCTGTCACCTGTCGTTGTATTCCTCATGTGGTACCTGTTCGCGATTCCGTGGTGGGCGGGGCTCATGGCCATCCCGCTCTCGGTCATCATGGGCTTCGTCGCCGCGCGGGTCACCGGCGAGACCGACGTGACGCCGACCAAGGCGCTCGGCCCCGTGACGCAGCTCATCTACGGCGTGGCCGTGCCCGGCCAGCTTGGCCCCAACATCATGGGCGCCAACGTGACCGGCGGTGTCGGGCTCCACGCGGCCGATCTGCTGACGGATCTCAAGAGCGGCTACCTCGTGGGCGCCAATCCGCGCCAGCAGGTCTATGCGCAGCTCTTCGGCGTGGTCGCGGGCGCGTTGGCGGTCGTGCCGGTCTACAACCTGCTCATCCCCGACGCGTCCTACCTCATGACGCCCCAATTCCCCGCGCCGGCGGTCGTCGTCTGGTCGGGCGTCTCCAAGGCGCTCGTCGATGGCATCGCGGGCCTGCACCCCACCGCGCGGCTGGCCGTGCTCATCGGCGCCGCGCTCGGCATCGTCCTCACGTTGGCCGAACGCTTTGCCCCGGCTCGCGTCAAGCCGTTCGTGCCCTCAGCAACGGGCATCGGGGTCGCGGCGATCATGCCGGCGTTCAACGCGCTGTCGTTCTTCATCGGCGCCGTCGTCGCCGAGACCCTGCGCCGCAAACGCGCGGCTTTCGCCGAGCGCACGGTGGTGCCGGTGGCGTCCGGGTTCATTGCCGGCGAGAGCCTGATGGGCATCCTCGTCGCCATCTTCATCGCGCTCGGCTGGCTCACGAAGTAGGTTGGTTGGGAACGCGACAGTGCAATTCTGCGGCTCGACTCCAGAACGATTGCGTGCTATCGTTTCAACATGAGTTCGCCCCAAACCAGCCTCACCGTTCGCAAGCTCTCGCCGGTCACCAAGGCGCGGCTGGCCGCGCGAGCGAAGGACCGTGGCCGGAGCCTCGAGGCTGAAGTACGTTCGATCTTGGATGCGGCAGCCGAGTCGACGGCCGTGGAGCTTCCATTCCCCGACTGTCTCCTGGCGGTGTTGGAGCCCGGCGAGGATATCTCGCCGTTTCTGGACAGCAGACGAACCCCGCACCGACCCATCGCGCTGTGATCCTGCTCGACACCAACGTCCTGTCGGAGCTGATGCGCGGCTCCGAGGCCACTGGATCGGTCGTCGCATGGGTTCGTCGCAATGACAGGCTCCTCTGCATCCCCTCGGTGGCGGTCGGCGAGATTGCCTACGGCGTCGCGAGGCTGGCGGACGGGCGGCGGAAGCAATCGCTCGAGCGAGCACTGGACGTTATGCTCGAGCGCTTCCGCAGCCGGACGTTCAGCTACGACGTTCTGGCTGCCATCGAATGCGGGTCCGTGCTTGCCGCCGCCGAGGCGCAGGGCCGCCCGATGAGCCTCGCAGACGCCCAAATCGCAGCGACCGCGCGATTGGCCCGAGCGGCTCTTGCCACGCGAAACGTGAACGACTTCAGCACGACCGGCCTGCGTCTCGTCGACCCGTGGACGGCGACGAACTGACAAATGTTAGCGTTGACTTTGCACGACCTCGATGGCGGCGCTCTGCGCCAGCTGCCCCAGGACACCGATAGCCTCGGCCGTGCGCTCGGTGAACGGGTAGCCGCAGTTGAGCCGGAGGCAGTTCCGAAACGCCCCGCGGGGCGAGAACATCGGCCCCGGTGCAAAGCCGACGTGGCGCTCGGCGGCGCGGTCGTGCAGCGCCAGCGTATCGAGATGCGCCGGGAGCTCGACCCACAGGACGTAGCCGCCCCGCGGTTGCGAGAGCCGCGTTCCGGCCGGAAAGGCGTGCGCCACGGCGTCGGAGACCTGCTCGACTTGCCGGGCGAAGTGCGCGCGAAGCCGCCGCAGGTGGCGATCGTGGGCGCCCGAGTGCAGAAAATCGGCGACGGCGGCCTGAAGCACGGTCGGCGTTGCGATGTTGGTCATGAACTTCAGCGTCTTGACCTCCTCGAAGTACCGGCCGGGAGCGACCCAGCCGACGCGTGCACCCGGGCTGAAGCTTTTCGAGAAGCCCGAGACGAGGAGCACGTTGCCGGTCTGATCAAAGCTCCGAGCCGCACGTGGGCGCTCGCCAGAGACCGGCAGATCACCGTAGACGTCGTCTTCGATGAGTGGCACCCCATAGCGGGCCGCAAGCGCGACGAGCCGCTCCTTGTTCGCGTCCGGCATCTGACTCCCGAGCGGGTTGTTGAAGGCCGGGATCGCCACGATGGCCTGGACGCGCTTGTGCTCGAGGGCGGCCTCGAGCGCGGCGAGGTCCATCCCGTCACGCGGGTGCATGGGGATCTCGAGCGCGCGCAGGCCCAGGCTCTCCATCACCTGGAGGATGCCAAAGTAGGTCGGCGACTCGATGGCGACCACGTCCCCCGGCTGGGCAACGGCCCGCAGGCACACGTTCAGGGCCTCGAGCGCGCCATTGGTGATGACGATTTCGTCGGGGACCAGCGCGCAGCCGGACTCCAGCCCACGGCGAGCGATCTCGCGCCGCAGAGGCAATGAGCCCGGCGAATACTCGTAGGAGTGCATCGCGGGGCCCAGGTCACGCGCCGCGCGGGCAAGGGCGCGGGTGAGGCCCTGGGTCGGGAACAGCTCCGGCGACGGCAGCGCGCTCGCGAGCGGCGCGAGGCTGCCGCGTTTCTCGGCCGCGAACATCCGCAGCGTCGCGGCCGCCGTCTCGACGCGCACCGGTGGGCTGTCCATCGACACGAGGCTCGGCTCCAGCGACGGCGCACTCGCTCGCGCACGCACGTAGTAGCCGCTCTGTGGGCGCGCCTCCACGAGGCCCTTGTCCTCCAGCACGCGGTAGGCCTGCACCGCGGTCGAGATGCTGACGTCCTGCTGCTCGCTCAGCTTGCGGACGCTGGGCACTCGGTCACCCGGGCGCAGCGCACCGCCGCGGATGAGAGCCTCGATACGATCGGCGACATGCGTGTACAGCATCTGTGCTCCTGGGGTCACGCTGCAGGCCAGTACAGTTGAGCGATCATCAAGCTGTGCTGGTTACAATTCGCCCAAACTGAATCTGTCATGCTCTGGGCTTCCCGTCTAGCCTTCATCGCAGGTCAGGAGGATACCCATGAACGCAGTCACCCCACGCTCAGGCCACGCACTCGCCCTCACCGCCTTCACGCTGTGGGGGCTCTTCCCGCTCTACTTCCGTCAGCTCGGTCCCGTCGACCCGCTCGTGGTCCTGTGCCATCGCGCCCTCTGGGCGGGCGCCGCGGCGGCGGTGCTCCTGCTCGCGTTCCGGCGTGCCGGGCTCCTCGCCTGGCTTCGCGGGGGCAGCGTCGGCCGCGACCTCCGGAGCCTCGCGCTCACAGCCGCACTGCTCGCGAGCAACTGGTGCGCGTTCCTGCTCGCCGTCGCGCGCGGCGAGGTGCTTCAGTCCTCGCTCGGCTACTTCATGTCGCCGCTGCTGGCCGTCGCGCTCGGCGTCGTAGTCCTGCGCGAGCGCCTCACCGCCGTGCAGAAGGTCGCCTTCGCGCTCGGCAGTGTCGGCCTCGTGGTGTTGGCCTCGCTCGGCGACGGCTTCCCGTGGCTCGGCCTGTACCTCGCGGGGTCCTTCGGCGTCTACGGGCTGCTCCGCAAGCGGCTCGTGCTGGACGCACTCCTCGCCTCCGGAGTCGAGGTGCTGCTGATGGCGCCCGCGGCCGGCCTGGCGCTGATGCTCGTCGGACCAGCGGACCTGGCCTTCGACACGCGGACCTCGACGCTGCTCGTGCTCTCCGGCCCGCTCACCGCCGTGCCGCTGGTCCTCTACGCCGCGGCCGTCCGCTCCCTGCCGTACTCGGCCATCGGTCTGGCGCAGTACCTCACGCCCTGCCTCCAGCTGCTCGTCGCGGTGCTGGTCTTCGGCGAACCGCTGGGCCTCGCCCGCCTACTGGCCTTCGGGTGTGTCGCCGCGGCGCTGCTCGTGACGTCCGTGCACGCCGCCGTCCGCGCGCGGCGCCCGGCTCATATGCCGGTGCTGCGGCCACGTGGCCCTTGCGAACGGCCGGACCGCAGAGCACTCTTCGGTCGTGCTCGCCAGCCCACACCTCTCCATCTTTGGAAGCCGACCGATGACGCACGACACGCCGGACCTTCACCTGCTCGATGACGTGGTCGCCGAGCGCATCCTCGGCGCCATGCGCGCGGCCTCCGAGGCGTTGACGCGAGTTGGCGTTCGGCACGCGCTGTGTGGCGGACTGGCGGTTGGGGCGCACGGCTTTCCGCGGGCAACGAAGGACGTCGACTTCCTGGTCGGAGACGAGGCGTTCGACGTACACAGCGGAGGCATCGTGTCGATGCGACCTGGCGTCCCAATCCAGGTCAACGGCGTAGCTGTCGACCACCTCTCGGCTGCTGCCAGCGAGCCTTTCCTGGCCGAAGCACTCGACTCGGCGCCCCTGTCCGCAGGGATTCGGGTCGTTGCCGCCGAGGTGCTCGTCTACATGAAGCTCAAGTCGCCGCGATTCTCTGACCGTGTGGATATCATCCGCTTGGTTCAGGCAGGGCTGGACGTCGGGACCTGCGAGCGGTGGCTGGATGCCCATGCGCCGCAGCTGCTCGATAGGTTCCGCGTGGCCGTCGCCGACGCGCGCGCGGAGGAGTGAAGGCCCGCGGGGGGGGCGGAGGTCGCGCAGGCGAAGCCGGTCTACTGGTGCGCTACGGTTCGGCCTTCACCTTCGGAGCGACGAGCGCCGTTTCGCCCCGCTCCGCGCGGTCGAGATAGGCCCGCGCCGCGCGATCGTCGGGCACCTGCGCCAACACCGCCGCGAAGCACTCCCGCGCGCCGGGCGCGTCGCCCTGCTCGAACCTCGACACACCCATCTCGAACTCTCGGACGCATCGCGCCTTGGCGGCCACGAGCGCTTCGACCTCGCCGCCGAAGACCTCGTAGACCGACAAGGACTGCTGCTTGCCCGTCACGCGCACCTGACCGAGGCGCCGGTGCGGGATGCGGCCGGGGTGCTTGCAGGCCGCCAGGAAGTCCTCGGAGATCAAGGTCTGGGCCTGGAAGTACTTGCAGAGGCCCTCGATGCGCGACGCCGTGTTCACCGAATCCGAGATGACCGTGGCCTCGATACGCTCCGTCTCTCCGACGATCCCGAGCATGAGCTGGCCCACGTGCAGGCCGATGCCCGCGCGGATCGGGGAGCGCTGGCCTCCGCCCCAGTGCTCCGCGTTCAGTGCGGCGAGCCGGCGCTGCATCTCCATCGCTGCCGCCGCCGCCTCGTCCGCTGACCCTGGGAAGAGCGCCATGATCGCGTCGCCAATGTACTTGTCGATGAAGCCACCATGCTCGCGCACGACGGGCCCCACACGACTCAGGTAGGCGTTGACGAATGCGAAGGCCTCTTCCGCACTCATCTGCTCGGTCATTGCCGTATAAGAGCGGATGTCGCTGAACAGAACGACCATGTCGCGCCGAACCGCATCGCCGAGCATGACCTCCTGGACTCCGGGCCTCCCGAGAAGCGCCAGGAATTCGCGGGGCACGAAGCGCTCGAAGGAGCGGGCTTGCCGCTCGAGGTGTTGGTATAGGCGGGCATTCTCGATGGAGATCGCGAGTTGGGCCGTGAGGATCTTCACGATCTCGACTCGGTCGTCGGTGAACGCGCCCGGGGTCAGGTCGTTCTCCAAGTAGACGAGCCCGCGGAGCTCGCCGCCGTGGAGCACCGGCGCGCACAGGAGGGCCGCCGTCGCCTGCCGCTGCACATAGGGATCGGCCGCGAAGAGGCCCGCAGAGCGCAGGTCGGAGATGGTCACCGGCTTCCGACTCCGCATGACGTAGTTCACGACGCCGTGGCAGAAGTCCTCTCGCTCGGCGAAGGCCTGACTGGGGCTCGCGGCCTCGGCGCGATCCACATGGAGCTCGGCTGAGACGACGAGACGCTCATTCTCGCCGGGCACCGCGAGGAGGAACACGGCGCGCTGGGCGCCGGTGCTCTCGAGGAGAATCCGCATGAGCTTGGCGCTGAGCCGTTCGAGGACGATCTCGCCCGCGATGGCCTGAGAGGCCTTGAGCAGGCTCCAGGCGTCGAACGATGCGCTCGGTCGGCTCGTCGTGGAGGTCGTTGCGGAGGGACTTCCAAGCGAGAAGGCGAGTGAGCTCGCCAAGCCACGCGCCGTCCGCTGCTGGAGAGCCGGATAGGCCGCCTCCAGCGCCGCGACCTTGGCGAACGCGCCCCAACGGGAATACGCCGCCCAGGCGTCCTGAAGGTACGCGTCGCGACTCCGCATTCGTCCGAGCCGTGCATACAAGGCCGCCACCGTCTCGGCGAGCACGGCCTCGTGCTTCGTGAAGCCGGCCTCGACGGCTGACGCGATGGCCTCGTCGTAACCGGCGAGCGCATCCAGCACTCGGCCTTCGAGCGCCGCGAGTCCTGCTTCGATGGCCAGCACCTTGTGGCGATGCACACCGGGGTTCGCGGCTTCCCACGCCCGCAGTCGTCCGAGCTGGGCCTGAATCTGCTCGATGCGCAGCGCGCGCTCCGCATCGGGGACGAGCCCCTCGGTCAGTGCACCCAGGACATGCATCGCGGTGAGCCAGGCGTGCATGCTGTAGTGGGCCGTCGCGAGCGAACGCGGCTCCTCGGCCGCCGAGCGTTCGATGAGCGCGACGCCCGCAACGAAGTCGCGATGGACGAGCGCGAGCTCCATCTTGGCGAGCAGGGCCATGTGCAGCGGGATGCGGAGGATATAGCTCCCGAGTTGCGAGAGCCATGCCTCCTCGTCTTCACCCAACGACAGCGGTGTCGGCGTTTGACCGCGAAGGGCTGCCGAGAGGCGCACGTTGACTTCGTGGATTCCAAGCTCCTGGGTCACCCCAAGGCCTTTGCAGAACGCAAGCCAGCGCCGCGAGTCCCGATCCAGATCCTCGAGCGGCGCACCGCACAGGAGCCAGATGTAGGCGATGGCGATATTGTTGTAGACCGCGAACATGGGGTCGCCGACCTCGAGCCCAGCGCGCGAGCCGTCGATGAGGCTCGGGATCACACTCTGCGGCGGCACAGTCCAGTGATCGACGAACCCGTTCAGGCAGAGGCACAACTTGGGGACGAGCTGCGTGCGTCCGAAGCGCGCCTGCAGCCGCTTGGCAAGCGTCGAGGTGCGCCGGCTCGTCTCGAAGTCGCCGAGCAGTGGGCCCATGATGACGCCGTAAAGGGCCCAGCCCATCGGGGAGATCGGAGACTGGCCATGGCGCGCGCTGAGGATGCACATCTTCAGCACCAGCACGGCGTACAGATTTTCATTCACGTAGTACGCCGGCGCAGCGGTGTGGTTCAGGATCTCGAGCGCCGCAAGCTTCAGCGGATCGGTGGCCTCGGGCAGCTCTCCGAGCGCGTCGAAGCTGCGACCTCCGATCGCCTCGCCCAGCTCTTGAAATGTCGCGCCGACCATGGCCTGGTCAGGGCGCAGCTCCAGGCGCTCGCCACAGAAGCTCAGTCCCTCGACTGCGAGCTCGAGCGCGGACATGACCTGGCTCTGCCCGAGGTGAAGCTGAACGCGCAGGACGTAGCTCTTGGCACGCTCCGTGTCGGTACGGGCGTGGCGAGAGACCTCCGCAAAGCGCCGGTCGGCCGCGTCGGGCTGCCCGTCGATGTACTCGCAGGTTGCCAGGTCCACCTGGGCCGGCATCCCGATCGCGTACGCGTCGCTGTAGACCTCATCGCCCAGTAGGACCAACGCGGCGTTGAGATAGCGAATCGCGGGTTGGTACGCAGCGGCCTGTTTCGCGTGACCTCCCGCGTCCAGGAGAAAGGAGGCGAAGCGCCATCGCTCGTCTCGGTCGACGACCAGCGCCACGACGTGGCAGAGGTGGTCGGCGACGTCGAAGCGGCGCTCCTCCAAGAGTTCCGGGCTCAAGTTGTCCAGAAGCGCCCGCGCAATCTCGAGATGCGTCGCGAGCCGTGCGGTCGGGCTGAGGAGGCTGTAGGCCGCCTGCTGGACGCGGTCGTGGAGGAACTGGTACCTCGGGTTGACGCCCTCGGGGCAGTGGCCGTCGGCGAGGATCAAGCCGTAGCTCTCGTCTTGTGGCTCGATGAACCCCGCCGAGAGCGCGCGCCAAAGGCTCCCCCCCGGCGCCTCCGAGCAGAGCTTCTCAAGCGTCAGGTAGTCGAACGCCGTACCGAGGCACGCGGCCACTCCAAGGAGGCGTTGTGTCGAGTCTGGCAGTCCCTGCATCTCCTGAAGGAGCATCTCGACCACGTTGTCGGTGATGCTCTGGCGCCCGATGCGCGGCAGATCCCAGCTCCAGCCGGCGTCGGCGTCGAGCGTGATGAGACCCTGCTGCACGAGCGAACGCAGGAACATGTGCGCAAAGAAGGGGTTGCCACGCGTCTTCTCGAGGATGAGATCCGCGAGCTGGAATGCCGCCTCCGAGCGCTGGCCGACCGAATCGACCACGAAGTAGCGGACCTCGTCCCGGCTCAGCTCGCCGAGCCGCAGCTCGTCGAAGCGACGCGCTTCGCGCAGGCGGGCGAGCTCGATGGTCAATGGATGACTGTCGTTCACCTCGTTGTCGCGGTAGGAGCCGATGATGAGGACGTGCCGCAGCTCGGCCCGCGTCGCGAGTAGGCGCAGGACGTCGAGCGACCCCTGATCCGCCCACTGGAGATCGTCGAGAAAGAGCACGAGCGGTTGCTCGGCACGGGCCAGGGCCCCGATGACGTCGCCGAAGGCGCGCAGCAGGCGGTTACGCGCCGCATCGGGGTCAAGCTCGGGGGCGAGAGGCTGTGGGCCTAGGATCGTCTCCAGTTCCGGGACGACGGGCACGAGCACACTGGCCAGACCGCCGAGCGACTGGCTGAGCCGCTCCCGCCACTCGGCCACCTTGGTTTCACTCTCGGTCAGGAGCTGGCCGACGAGTGCCCGCAGCGCTTGGATGAGCGAGGCGTAGGGGAGGTTGCGCTTGAACTGGTCAAACTTGCCCTGCACGAATCGGCCGCGCCGCTCTACGACGGGGCGTTGGAGCTCGTTGACGAGCGCGGTCTTGCCGATGCCGGAGAAGCCAAAGACGAAGAGGAGCTCATTGCTACCGTCTACCGCCCGATCGAAGGCCGCGCTCAGCGTCGCAATCTCGGCATCCCGACCATAGAGACGCTGCGACGGTAGGAAGCGCTCGGGCCAGTCCTGCTCGCCCAAAGCGAACGGAGGCACCTCACGGCCGTCCTCCATCGATTGCAGGCAGCGACGGAGGTCCCTGGCGAGCCCACGCGCCGACTGGTAACGGAGCTCCGCGCGCTTGGCGAGCAACTTGAGGATGATCTCGCTCAGCACCGCAGGGACGGCAGGAGCGATCGTCGCCGGTGCCTGCGGTGCCCTGGCGACGTGCCCGTGGATGATCTCGACGGGGTCGCGCCCTGGGAAGGGGAGCTGCCCCGTCGCGGCCTCATAGAGCGTGACGCCCAGCGAGTAGAGGTCGCTCCGTGGATCGACCGGGCGACTGACGCGGCCGGTCTGCTCGGGCGACATGTACGGGAGCGACCCTTCGAGGCGCTCCAATACGCCGGCTTGTTGGAAGTCGGTGTCCAGGCTCGAAGCCACGCCGAAGTCGAGCAGCCAGGCCTCTTCCGCGTTCGCTGAGACCAGGACGTTCGTAGGCTTGACGTCCTTGTGAACGAGGTGTTGCCGATGCACTTCACTCAGCGTGTCCGCCAGCCGAGCGCCAAGCGCGACGACCTGCGCCAGGCTCAAGCCGCCGTCGCGCAGCCGATGCTGCAGCGTTTGACCGCCGACGTCTTCGAAAATGATCCGCGGCGGGTGCTTCTCAATATCGAGCTCGAGCACCGGGACGATGCCCCGCACGTTGGCATCCGTAAGGCGACGGCAAAAGCCGTACTCGCGGGCAAGACGTGCACGCTGGCTCGGCGTCGCCTGCGCGCTCGGAATGGTCTTGATGATGACCCATTGCGCCGAGTCGGACTGCGCACGGAGGATCCGCGTCCGCGTGTCCTCGAAGACGGTCTCTTGGACTCGATATGACCCCGCCATTGGTGCCTCCCCGTCGCTGCCTTTTGCCCACAGTCACGCTGGTTGATGGCCCAAAGCTACGTGGCCTTGCCCGGGGGGTCAAGCGCGACCCACGGCGAGTGCCTCGACGAGCGACTGTGCCGCTTCGGGCCGCATTCGAATTGCTACGCGCTCGCGTCACGGAATTCCGGTATGGTGGCGCGATGCAGGTCGAGCTCGAGCCACGGCTATCCCCCTTCCCACACGGAGTCGCCCGGGATGCCATCCGGGGCTACGGCTATTGGCAGAGCGGGGCAACCCGCATCGTCTCGACTGCGCACTTGACGTTCTTCCCAGAAGCGACGACGGCGACGAGGTGAATCGGCGAGGCACCGCAGGACACGAGGTCCCGGGCGTAGTCCCGGCTTTGAATCTGCTGTAGCGCGGCATGCGCGGCCGCCTCGAGCGATCTCGGGCGAGCCGACTTGAATTCGATGACCACAACCGAATGTTGCGGCTGCTTGGGCCGAATCTGCACGTCGAAGCGGCCCTCGCCGGCCTCTCGATTGGAGCGCACCTCATGCGTATCCCGAAGGACGACCAACAGGCCGAGCGCGAACATGTGATAGGCAATCTCGGGATGACGGGCGGTGTCATGGGCCGAAGCGTGCTCCAGAAGGAGCTCCCTGAAGTACCGCTGGATTGCTTCTGCGTCTCCAGCCAGGAGAGCCGCGACAAACGGATGATGGCGTGCGGGCGAAACCGGCGCGTCGGCCTGCCAGCGGTCGAACATCGCGGAGAACACCTCGTGCACCTCACGATTGGGCACCTTCAAGGGCACCATTCGCGAGCCCTGCCAACGTCCCGTCAAGTAGCCACTGAAGTAGGCAAGAGACCAAGACGCATTCGGGTCGGACTGGAGATCGAGCATGGTCATGCCTTCGTCCACGGGCAGCAGGACCGACTCGCCGCGCAGGAGGCTCTCCATGGCCGGAGCGACGGCCAAGACGTGTCTCATGAACGCGGCGCGCAGTTGGGCCGTGCTCGCGGTGTTGGCCCAATGTGCCTGCATTGGTTGATGGCGCCCCAGCTGCAGACAACGGAGGACACTCCACGGGTTGTAGACCCGGGTCGGCCCCGCCTCGTAGCCGTCATACCAGGCACGCAGCGCGTCGATGCGGTCGTGGGCGTCGTGGGCAATACGCGGTGGCCCGCTCGAAGCCGTAGCTCTGCGCCTCGTTGGACTTGATGGTGCCGAACAGGTCGCTGTAGGGGCTCGCGCCCGCGTCGCTCTTGGCCGCGACGAAGGCGTAGCGAGACACCTCCCCGAGCGCCGGACGCCAGTCGGTGGCCGTGACGCGCTCCTTGGCGGAGCACTCGATGCGGTTCTCGCGCGCGTCGTCCCGCGCGTCCCGCGCCTTGCGCAGCGTGGCCTTGTAGGGCGCCCAGGCCTTCGCCAGGGGCACGAGCTTCTTCTTCGCGAGCAGTCCGGACCGTGCCGCGACGACGAAGTCGAGCATGGTCTCCAGGGAAGAGCCTTCCTTGAGGATACTTGCCATGATTTCCACCTCC
>SXOX01000242.1 GCA_005776585.1 Pseudomonadota bacterium
CCGCAACACCCACGTCGGGCACGGGCGGCGGCGCCCGAGAGCTGAGCGAGGTCTCGACCGACGAAGCCCCCGAGCCCGCCGACGTGTTCATCGCGGCTCCGGAGTCCGTGGTCTCGGCTCCGGAGCTGCCGTACCCCAGCGACCTCGGCGACGGCGCGGCCCCCGATGGCGTGCTGCTCGCTGCCGAGCTCCCGCTGCTCGGTTCCGACGTCGGCGGGGTCGCTGATGTCGAGGTTGTCGTCCCCACCCCGTTCGAGACGATGGCCGCGTCGTGTCACTTCCTCATGGACCCCGAGCCGGGCCAGACCGATGCGCTGGCGTCGGCGGCCACCCCCCTCGGGACCCAGCAGGCACCCGCACTGAGCGTCTACTCGTGCTGCGGGAGCCACGGCTACTACCTGAAGGGTCCGTTCGATGCTGCGTACGCGTTCGCGGAGTACACTGCGTATGGCGTCGCAGGCCCGTTGTCGCAGCAGTGCCCGAATCAGACGACGAAGCGGCGGGCAAACGTGCCCCTGCGCTTCGACTGCACCGACGAGGGCAAGAAGGTGACCAACGTCGTACGGGTCATGTACTTCGACCCGGACTCGGACGCTTTTGCCGCCGCCGACTTCGAAGTAACGACGCGCTGGAACCTCCCACCCCGCTGCCACGACGCGTCCGACTGGGACGCCACGTGCTGCCCCACCCCGGCTCCACCGTGAGGTCACAGCGCGGGTGCGCTGTAACCCGGGGTTCGACGCCGGCCCCGGGCCCACGTTTCTGGCGCCTCTCGGGCGCGCGTGGCACGCTGACGTCATGGACGTCGGCCTTCCCTCTCTCGCGGAGCTCTATCGCATCGGTCGGGGCCCGAGCAGCAGCCACACGATCGGCCCGCAGCACGCGGCACGGCGCTTCCGGCCGCGCGTGCCCGAGGGTGCGCACGTCCACGTCACGCTCTATGGCAGCCTCGCCGCGACGGGTCGCGGTCACGGGACCGACCGCGCGATCCTGGGCGAATTCACGGGCCTGACCGTCGCCTTCGACTGGCGGCCGCAGGAGGAGCTTCCCCTCCATCCGAATGGCATCGAGCTGGTCGCCTTCCACCCCGATCGCGGCGAGGTGGCGCGCTGGCGCGTGTACAGCGTCGGCGGCGGTGCGCTGCACGATGACACCACGCCCGCTCCCGTCGAGCGCTACCCGTTTCGCTCCATGGCGGACCTGCTCGCCTGGTGCGAGGCCGAACGCGCCGCGCCGTGGCAGGCCGTCGAGCACTTCGACACTGACGCAGTCCCGGCGTTGCTCGAGGCCGTGCTGACCGCGATGGACGCGTGCATCGATCGCGGCCTCGCGACACGCGGTGTGCTTCCGGGCGGCCTCAGCGTGCCGCGTAAGGCCGCGGACTTCTCGGGCCGCGCGCGCACCGGGGGCGGTCGCGGCGCCTGGCTCTCGGCGTATGCGCTGGCCGCGATGGAGGAGAACGCTGCTGGCGGCGAGGTGGTCACGGCGCCAACCTGCGGCGCGTGTGGGGTCGTGCCTGCCGTCGTTCGCTGGCATCGCCAGGAGGGCGCCCCGCGCACGGAGCTCACGCGTGCGCTCGCCACCGCCGGACTCGTCGGGGCCATCGTCAAGCGCAACGCGTCCATCAGCGGCGCCGAGGTCGGCTGCCAGGGCGAGGTGGGCACCGCCTGCGCCATGGCCGCAGCCGCCGCGTGCCAGCTCGCCGGTGGAACGCCGGCGCAGCTCGAGTACGCCGCTGAGATGGCGCTCGAACACCACCTGGGCCTCACGTGCGATCCGGTGCTCGGACTCGTGCAGATGCCCTGCATCGAGCGCAACGCCTTCGCTGCACTGCGCGCGGTCGACTGCGCGGACTACGCGCTCGTCGGCGATGGCCGCCACCGCATCACGTTCGATCAGGCCGTGCAGGCCATGGCCGAGACCGGGCGCGACTTGCACCGTCGGTACCGCGAGACCGCCGAAGGAGGTCTGGCCCGCGTGCACCGGATGGGGTCATAGCGTCAGCAGATAGGAAATCAAGTCGGCCTTCTGGGACTCCGTGAGCGATTGGGTCGAGCCCATCGACCTGTCCGTGCGGTCGAGGACGTCCCAGAGCGTCGCGGCCGAGCCGTCGTGGAGGTAGGGCGCCGTGTGGTGCAAGCCCACGAGCGACGGCGTGTTCAGCGGCACCCCCTTGCGTGGCGCGCGCTTCTCTTTGCTGGCGTTTTCCGCCTCGATCACCTGCTCGAGCGTTGTCGTCGTGCCCACATCGTGACGGAGGCCATCGGTGAATGCCTGCAAGGGACGGTGACAGCCTGAACAGCCGACGATCGGGTCCTCGAAGAGCGCCTTCCCTCGCACCTGCTCCGGAGTGAGCCCCTCGGCCGCACGGTGCGGGTTGGGCGGCGGCTCGAGCCCGACGAGCAGGAACTCTTCGAGCGACCCGAGCTCGTCTGGCGTGAGCCCATGGCCGCCCATGCGATTGATGGTCTCCGCCATGTTGCCCTTCAGCTCGGTCTCGGTGCCGCCCCAGTTGAAGGGCGCGGTTACGGCGAGGCGCCCCGCGAGCGCGGGAGTCTGACGCTCTCCGGCAGGCACGATCCAAACTTGCTTGTCCTCGTTGCCCTCGAAGTGGCAGGTGGCACATGCCAGACGTCCGGCCTTCGACAGGCGCGGGTTGTTCGCGTTGAAGAAGGTGCGGCGGCCGAGCCGGGCCGTCTCGGGTAGCGGGTCAGTCCCAAACGTCACGTGACGCTGGGCCGTCAGGTGCACGAGCGACGGGTCCCCCTCGCCGATGTCGGTCGCGTCCGCGCTCTGTCGTACGGGCTCGAGGTCGACCTCGCTAATCGTGAACGAGTGAGCGTTGAGCACATAGGCGACGCGGCCGTCATGCGAAAAGGCAACACCCGCGGGCGCCTCGCCGAGTCCGTCGATCCAGCCAACGGGGCCGCTCCGGCCGATGACGCTCATGAGCAACACGTTGTCGGTGCCCATGGCGGCAACCGCGACCATCGCGAGCGTCGGGTGGGCCACGATGTCGCTGGGCTGATCGAACTCGGTCAGGAAGGCGCGCCCGCTCGGCCCCTTGACGACGGGCGTGACGACGACGGGCGCAGCATCGCTGAACACCGAGACCGGGGTCAGCGCGATCTCGGCCGGGCGCGGCGGCGGGTCAAAGCACGGATCGGTCGTTCCTGTTGCGCCGTAGCCGCCCGAGGGCGCAGCCGTCGTCGTCAACCCCGAGAGCAGCTCGTGTTGCTCCGGTGTGCCGGGATTGACGACCAGGTGCGTAAGTAGAACCGAGTCGTCATGTGGATTGAGCGTCCCGGCCGCGACCCGCGTTCCTCGACGGCCTGTGTCGCCGAGCTGGTCGAACCCGGGCGAGGTCCGAAGCGGCGTCGACCGCATCCGCTTGAATCCGCTCTTTGCAAACCAGAG
>SXOX01000243.1 GCA_005776585.1 Pseudomonadota bacterium
CCGAGTCGGCGGACCTCGTCGCGGCCGCGCGCGTTGAGCGCGACGTCGGTCTGGCCCAGGAAGAGACCGGCCTCGTTTGCGTCAGTAGTACCGTGGCGCAACAAGAGCAGGCGGAGGTCATGGCTCACGTGACGAGCGTGCCAGATTCGACGCTCGCGCGATACGCTTGACCCGTCCGCGCGCGGCCGATAGAAGCGCGGCCATGCGCATCTTCCCCACGAGCGTCGTTGCCCTTTCTCTGTTTCTGGCCGCTCCGTTTCTGGCCGCTCCCGCACACGCCAAGCTGGACAAGGAGACGGGTGACCAGATCCAACAGGTCCTGGAACGCGGGACCCGCTCCGGGGACCGGCTGGCTCGCGCGCTCGCCGTCGAGGCCTTTGGGATGCTGCGCCCGGCGGAGAACCGCGCCACGACCCTCGACGCGCTCAAGGATCCCATCTGGGAGGTGCAGGCAGGCGCCATTCGCGCCCTGTTGAGCACGAAGGACAAGGATCCGGCCTGGCGCGACGTGCTGAAGAACGGGCTCACCAACCCGCGCCTGGACCTCGGCCGCGACGTCATGCCCATCCTGGCCAAGCTGTCGGACAAGGACGCGGTCGCGCTTGGGCTCGAGGTCGTTCACGACGACAAGGCGCCCACCAAGAACGACCTCATCGCCGCCTTCGGCAAGGCCGGTCCGGTGCGCATGACGGCGTTCTTCAAGGCGCTGCTCGCCGACAAGAACCCGTCGCTGGTCGAGGGCGTCGCAAACTACGTCACCACGCTGCGTACTCCAGACGCTCTGCCGCTCTATGAGCTCGTGCTCAAGGTCGGCTCGGACGACGCCAAGAAGCGCGCCTTCGAGGGCCTGGCCAAGATGCCGCCGGGGACTAAGCTCGCGCTGCTCAAGCCGTTCTTGAAGTCCAAGGATCCCGACGTCTCGGTGCGCGTCGCCGAGGTGCTCGCGTGGCACGGTGACAGAGCAGCGGCCGAGGGCCTGTTGCCCCTGCTCCAGTCCAAAGACGACAAGCAGCTCGTGCGCGCCCTCGATGCGCTCGCCACCATCGCGCACCCGGGCCTGTTTGCCGCCGTCGACCCGCTGCTCAAGCAACCCACGGTCTCGGCCGAGGTCGTTGGTCGCGTGCTGGAGATCCACCTGCGTGCCAAGGACGGCAAGCTCGTCGACCTGGTCAAGCCGCTGCGCAAGAACGACAGCGTAAAAATTCAGGCAATCGCCGTCTACTACCTCGGGGTCGCGGAGAAGGGCCGCGCGCTGCCGATGCTGCACGAGGACCTGTTTCACGGCGATCCCAACGTGCGCCTCGCCTCGGTGCGCGCCGTCGGCGACATCGGCTCCAAAGAGTCCATCCCCCACCTCGCCCGCGCGCTCGACAATAGCCGCGAGCCGGATATTCGCGCGGCTATCGTCAAGGCGCTCGCCAACATCAAGGACAAGGACATCGTGCCCATCGTGTCGTTCTTGATCACCGACCCCACACCCGAGGTGAGGAAGTGGGCGATCATCGGGCTCGTGCGCGTCAACCACAAGGACGCCGTGTCCAGCCTCAAGATCGCGCTCAGCGACTCGGACATCGAGTCGCGCACGGAGGCCGTCAAGGCCATCCTGTCGCTCGATCCGGTCGAAGGGCCCGGCACCTTCCGCATGGCGCTCGGCTGGCTGCCGCCCGAGAAGCTCGTGGAGATCGACGCCATCGTGAAGGAGGGCTTCGTGCCCTATCTGGACATGTGCCTGACCAGCGAGCGCCCGGAGATTCGCGCGGCAGCGATGCGCCTGTTGGAGAAGTACCCCAAGCACGAGACCAAGGTCCTGGAGATTGCGCTTGACCGCACGAAGGATACGTCGCTCAAGATCGCCATCCTCGAGCGGCTGGTGAAGCTCAATGGCAAAGACGAGCTCGTACGCCTCCAGAAGTTCTGCGAGGGGGGTGAGGTCAGCCTCCGTTCTGCGGCGCTGCGCCTGGCTGCCGCGACCAAGGCGCCCGACGCGGACGTCATTCTGCGGAAGTCGCTCTTCGAGGCCGATGAGCTGCCGCGCGTGACCGGCGCGCTCGGGCTGCTCGATCTGCACGAGTGGAAGATCGATCCCAAGCCAGCCAAGAAGCCGACCAAGTGAGCACGCGGCTCGCAGCGGCACCGGAGGCCGTCGTCGATGCGGTCGGCCATCCGCGGTTTGGGGCCTACGAGGGCTTCCTGACGCACTCGACCTGGGACGGGCTCCGCGCCCCACATGCGCGCGCCGCGACCTGGACGCGGCTGCACCGCAAGCGTTGGCAGTACGCGGGCATCATGACCTCGGACGTCGTGGCCGCGGTCGCCATCGTCGACGTCGGCTGGGCGGCCAACGCGTTTGCGTACGTCTTCGATCGCCGCACGCGCACATTGTTGGCAGACACGACCGTCATGGGCGTCTCGGGCCTCTCGGCGCAAGTCTCCGAGTCGGCCGGCAGCGGCGTCACCCGGTTTCGCGGGCTTGGGCTCACGGCCACGTGCGAGGCCATCGGACCCCGGCGATGGCAGCTCACGGCGCGTGGGCGCAAGGGACTGGCCTTCGACATCACGCTGGATGGCACGGGCGCCCCGCCGACGCTCTGCGTGGTCGCGCCCATCGCGGGCGGTGTCGGAAACGCGACGCACAAGACGGTTGGAGTGCGCGTGACTGGCACGGTCACCGCCGGCGGAACGACGTTCACCGTCGACGGCGGCTCCGGGCTGCTCGACCACACCTCTGGGCTGCTCGGTCGCGACACGCAGTGGCACTGGGCTGCCGCCACGGGGCCGGGGCTGGGCCTCAACCTGAGCAGCGGCTTCATGGGCTCGAGCGAGAACGCGTTCTTTCTGGGGGACCGTGTCCAGGTGCTGGGCCCCGCAGAGTTCCGCTTCGATCGCGCCCGCCCGCTCGAGCCGTGGCACCTGCGCACGGGCTGTGGCCGGCTCGCGCTCACGTTTACGCCAGAGGGCCTGCGCGCGCAGCGCAAGAACTTTGGCGTCGCGCTGAGTGACTACGTGCAGCCCATCGGGCGCTTCGACGGCACCGTGCGAGTGGGAGAGGAGACCGTCGCCGTCAACGCACTCGCCGGCGTGACCGAGGACCACGTCGCGCGGTGGTAGGGTGACCGCTCTGTGGGACGCCTCGTGCCGTCGGCTTCGGAGCAGGATGCGGCGCCCTCTTGCGAGGAGGATCGGATGGTGTGGGCCACGACCGCCAATGACGACTGGCGCGAGATCGAGTCCCTCCTGGTGCGCCTGCGAGCGTCCGTGGCCGACATCTGTCCTCACGGAGCAAGCACAGAGGCCATCGAGTCCCTCGAGAAGCGCTTGGGGAGACCGCTTCCAAGTGACCTCACCCGGTGGCTTGGGCTGTGCGACTTCCTGTCGTCGGCTGGGGGAGAGCTCCTGTCAGCCGATCTCGACGTCATGCGCATTGACGAGTCGTACAGGATTGTATCTGTCCACCACCCGAGGGACTGGCTGCCGATCGGAAGCGACGGTTGTGGGGGCTACTACTTCGTGTCGTTGGACCATCGCTTTGGAAACGGATACCCTGTCTTTTTTTTCGATGTGGCTGAGAGACTGGAGGCGCCGTCGTTCGTGGTGTCTTCGAGCATCCCGAAATTCTTGAGATTCGTGCTCGCAGCCGAGACCTTCACTGAGCGTGAGGATCCCCCGTGGCCCTTCGATCGGGCGTATGTGGTCGAATTGGACCCGGACATCGAGCACGTTCCATTGACAATGCCTTGGGAACACTAGCCGGCCAACCGATATGGATGCGCGACTTCGAGGGGAACGTCATGCGCAGCACGCTCCTGCCGCTCCTCGACAACGACGCTTCCGACTGGAGCGCGACGCTGGCGCTCGACACGCCCGTCTGCGCGGCTGAGGACGACCACAATGCACAAGCACATGCAGGTGCCGGGCTACGACGATGGCGGCCGGCTCGCCTCAATGGCGGTGCGCTTCGAGGGTGAGACGACGACGAGGACTTTTCAGCCGCTCCACGTGACGACGTTGAATGGGCTGCGCAACGCGAGGGAGGCTGGAGGCGTGGGCACGAGCGAGATGGCGGCGCTTGCGCCATGGGTGCACAGGTCCGATAACTGCACCCATGAGCCTTCGCCTCGTACCGTTTGACGTCATCGACCGCACGGCGCTCGCTGAAGCGGGTGAGCATGCCGTCGGCGCCGCGCGGGTGCCCCTCGAGCGCGCCGGGTCGTTGGTCGTCGAGACGCGGGGTAGCCAATCGTACCACGACCTGTATCGGACCGACGCCGAGGGTCGACGCAGCAAGACCTACGTCCAGGCGGACGTGGGCAAGGCTGCGCACGGCGTCGCACAGGCTCGCGCGCTGCTTGCCGTGGCTCACCCTCTCGCTGCGGAGCTGCTCTCGCCGCTCGTGGCAAGGCCGTCGTGACCGGACCGTCTACTGCGCGAACCCGCTCAGACTCCGCGCACGCTTCACGAGACCGAGGAACTCGCTCCGGTAGCCCTTCGCGTCGGCGCCCAGCGCGTCCTCGGCCCAACCTTCGACGTTGGCCCAGGTCGTCGTCCCGCGATAGGGCGAGCCCCGCAGCAGCATCCCGAAGCCGGCGACCGCAGCGGCAAACCGGAGGTCCTTGCTTCCAGACGCAAAGCGCGTACCCGCATCGCGCACGGGCACCTCGAGCTCGCGGCTGATCTCGCCATCGGGCTGCTTGTAGCGCACGTGCACCGTCAGAAGCTCGCCCGAGACGCCCGCCGGGCCGTCCTGGTACTTGAGCGGCACACCGTCGTGACCGGCCCGCGGCACGACCTCATACAGGGCGGTCACGACATGACCGGCTCCCAGCTCGCCGCCGTCCTTGCGGTCATCGAGGAAGTCCCGCGCCGCCATCGCGCGGTTCTCGTAGCCAATCTGGCGGTAGGAGGCCACGGTCTTGGGGTTGAACTCGAGCTGGAGCTTCACGTCCTTGGCCACCGTGGCGAGCGTGCCCCGCACCTCGTCGACCAGCACCTTCTTCGCTTCGGCGAGCGAGTCGATGTAGGCATAGTTGCCGTTGCCCTTGTCGGCGAGCTTCTCGAGCGTCGCGTCCTTGAAGTTGCCCATGCCCACGCCGAGGACCGTGAGGAACACGCCGCTCTTGGCGCGGGCCTGCACGATCTGCGTGAGCTGCTCCCGGTTGGTGACGCCCACGTGGAAGACGCCATCGGTCGCCAGGATGACGCGGTTGACGCCACCTTTGACGAAGTGCTGCTGCGCAATCGAATACGCCGTGTGAATGCCCTGCCCGCCATTGGTCGAACCACCGGCCTGGAGGCCCGCGATGGCCGACTGGATGCTCGCCTTGTCGCTCCCCGTCGTCGAGTGCAGCGCTACGCCAGAGGTGCCCGCGTAGGTCACGATGGCCACGCGGTCATCTCCCGACAGCTGCTCGGTCAGCATCCGCAGTCCTTCTTTCACCAGTGGAAGCCGGTTCTGCGGCTGCATCGAGCCCGAGACGTCGA
>SXOX01000244.1 GCA_005776585.1 Pseudomonadota bacterium
GGTCGACATCACCAACGGCAAGTTCGTCTTCTCGATGAACGAGGCCTACCTCATCGAAGACGGGCGCATCGGGCGGCCGCTTCGGGGGGCGACGCTCATCGGGAGCGGCCCGGAGGTGCTCAAGAAGGTGTCCATGGTGGGGCACGACCTGGCGCTCGACGAGGGCGTCGGCACCTGCGGCAAGGAGGGCCAGTCGGTGCCCGTGGGGGTCGGCCTGCCCACCATCCGCGTCGACGAGATCACGGTCGGAGGCACGCGATGAGCCGCTCCCTTCAAGACAGCGTTCAGCACGCGGTAGAGCGCGCGCAGAGGCATGGAGCGACCGCGGCAGACGCCGTGGCCATCGACGAGCTCGAGGGCCGCGTCAAGGTGCGCCTCGGTGAGATCGAGGAGATCCAACGCTCGCGGCAGCGGCGCGTCGGGCTGCGTGTGCTCGTCGGGCAGCGACAGGCGATCGTCGCCACGGGCGATCTGCGTCCGGAGGTCATCGATCGGCTCGCGGCCGATGCCGTCGCGATGGCACGGCTCGTGGCGGAGGACCCGTTCGCGGGCCTGCCCGACCCGGCCCTCTGTGGCGCGGCCCACGTCCAGCGGCCAGACCTCTACGACCCCATCGCAGAGACCTTCGACCTCGACCGCGGCGCGGCCTGGGCCAAGGCGTGTGAGGCCAAGGCCCTGAGCCTCGACCCTCGGTTCAAGAACAGTGAGGGCGCCGAGTTCGGCTTCGGCTCGACGGAACGGGCGTTCGCTGCGAGCGGTGGCGTCTCGGGGAGCTATCGCTCGAGCGGTTTCTCCGGCTACGTCGTACCGGTCGCAGTCGACGAAAACGGCGCCATGGAGCGCGACTACTGGTACACGCACCGCCACCACCTGGCGGATCTGGACACGCCGGAGCAGGTCGCCGAGATCGCGGCTGCGCGCACGCTGCGCCGGCTCGGCGGGCGGGCCATGCCCACGCAGGTCGTGCCGGTCGTCTTCGACGAGCGCATGGCCTCCAGCCTGCTCGGCCAGATCGCGGGCGCGGTCTCCGCCTACTCCATCTATCGCGGCGCGAGCTACCTCGGGGGAAAGCTCGGCCAGAGCGTGGCCAGCCCGCTCGTCACCGTGGTCGATGACGGCACGCTCATCGGCGCGCCCGGTTCGCGCCCCTTTGATGGCGAAGGCATCCCCACACGGCGCACCGTGGTCATCGAGCGCGGCGCGTTGAGCAGCTACCTCGTCGACACCTACTCGGGCCGCAAGCTCGGCCTGCCGTCCACCGGGAACGCGAGCCGCAGCGTGGCCGACGCCCCGAGCGTCGCGCCGTCCAACCTGCGCCTGCTGCCGGGGACCACGCCCGAGCCCGAGCTGCTGCGGGGCATCGCGCAGGGCTTCTATGTGACCGAGCTCATTGGCTTTGGCACCAACCTCACGACCGGCGAGTACAGCCAGGGCGCCTCGGGCCTCTGGATCGAGAACGGCGAGCTCACCCCCGCGGTCAACGAGGTCACGATCGCCGGAAACCTCCTCACGATGCTGCAGGACGTCGAGGCCGTCGGCGACACGCTCTACCCGAACAAGGCGGTGACCGCCCCGGCGTTGCGCATTCGGCAGCTCATGGTCGCTGGCACGTGAGCCAGAAGGTGTCGCGACTCGGGCTGCTGGCGGGCCTGGTGCTGGTGCTGGTGGCCTGCCCCGACGTGGCGGCGCGCCGGGCGCTGCTCAACTGCCACTTCGACCTGCGACGCGTCGAGCTGGCGCGGCTGTCGCTGACGGACACCGACCTCGACCTCGGCATCGGCGTCACCAACCCGAACGACCTCGAGGCCTTCGTCGATCGCTTCGACTACACGCTCTTCGTCGACGACCAGCGCGCAGCGACCGGATCGAGCCCAGGCAACCTCCGCATCCCCATCGGCCAGTCACGGGACCTGCTCGTGCACGCCAAGGTGAGCCACCTCGACGCGGCGGGCGTCATCGCCAAGCTACTGCGCGGCGGGCGTCACAGGGCGACTCTGCGTGGCACGGCCTACGTCGCGTTTCTTGGGAGCGAGCACCAGTTCCCGATCACGCTCGAGCGCGAGTTCGACGTCCCGTCCAAGCCGCCGTTCTACTTTCAATTCTAGGAGCCTTCGGCCGCTCAGGCACCGGACAACGCTTCCTGGCGCGCGGTCGTCGGCGGGGCTAGGCAGCCTGGCGCCGTCCGAAGTCGCGGTGCAGACCGTCGACGGAATCGGACGGTGCCGGGTGGCCATAAACCGGCCAGCACATGGCCCTTTCCTGCTGATTGACGGGTCGGTCGGGCGGGGCGTATTGTCACAGAAATCACCTGCTGTGTCAGCAGATTGACGACGATCGACAGCTCTCCTGTGGCAAAGCTCTGACCTTTCGCAGACCGCCGCCTTGGCGGTTCCCGAACTGGTGGCCGGCGGCGCATTGCGCATTCGGCGTGCCTCGTTGTCGCTCCGTGACGCCGAGCAGCACCGGTGTGGGAGTTGGTTGGGCGGTCCGTCGGAGCGGTTGCGTGGAGGAATTGCGTGCAAAGAACGGACCTCGTTGCTTTCGGCGTGAACGGCCCCCGCCAAGCGTATGTGATGCTCCTCGCAGCAGTAGCCGTGGGCTGCTCAGAAGGGCCGGGAGGGCAGGAGAAGGCGGGCCCCTTCGGCGTCACGTCGTCGCACGTCGGGGCGCACTACGCCACGACCGACTCCGCCCTGACCGCGGCCCAATGCGCCTACTTCGCTGTCAATGGCGTCGTCAATCTCTGCCACAGGACCAGCTCGAAGAAGCAACCGTTTACCATCCTGCGGGTGGCCGAGAGCGCCTGCATTGCGGGGCATGCGGGGCACGCGGGAGACTACGTCGCGTACGGCGATCCGACTTGCAGCGGGCAAGGCTGCTTCCCCATGGGAGCGCCCTTCGATGGCACGGTCGAGTGCTGCCCGGGTCTGGCGCCAGTGGGCGGAGTCTGCGCGATCGTTACGTGTCCCGAAAACGCCAGCGGTCCTCCGACATGCACCTGCGCGCCCGGCTTCGTTGGGACGCTCACGTGGAACTACGCCGAAAGCGAGTGGCTCGGAACCTGCGAGAGCTGTGACGACGGAAACCCATGCACATCGGACCTGGGTACGACGACGGGATGCTCACACGCGTACCATTCCCTCCCGTGCAACGACGGGAACGCATGCACCACGAGCGACGCATGTAGTGGGGGTGCTTGTGTTGGCGGCCCGACCACGAACTGCGATGACGGCAATATCTGCACGACCGACACGTGCGCCGTCGCTACGGGCTGCACGCACATCCCAAGCACCGGTCCGGCTGCGGTTGCGACGACGTGCGGCGTCGGCGCCTGCACTGCGCTCGGAGAGAGCACCTGTGTCAACGGCGCCCTTTTCGACACCTGCCAGGCCGGAACGCCGGCCGCAGGCGATGTGACCTGCGACGGAGTCGATGAGGACTGCGACGGGGCGAACGACGAGGACTACGCCGCCCAAGCCACCACCTGTGGCACCGGCGCCTGCGCGGCGACGGGTGCGACCGCCTGCGTCAACGGTGCAGTGATCAACAGCTGCCAGGCCGGTACCCCGGCCTCCGCGGACACGACCTGCGATGGCAAGGACGAGGACTGCGACGGAGCAAACGACGAGGACTACGTGGCCCAGGCCACCGCCTGTGGCAC
>SXOX01000245.1 GCA_005776585.1 Pseudomonadota bacterium
GCCTCGGGTGAGGCCATCGCCGCGTATGCGCTCTCGGAGCCGGGCTCGGGATCGGATGCGCAGCGGGCGCGCACGACCGCCGTGCTCAACGCCGAGGGGACGCACTACGTCGTCAATGGCACCAAGCAGTGGATCACCAATGGCGCTATCGCGGACATCTTTACCATCTTCGTCCAGGTGCAGAACCCGGCAGATGGTGCGCTGCACTTCTCGGCGCTGGTCGTCGAGCGCGGGACGCCCGGCTTCAGCCACGGCGCCGAGGAGCACAAGCTCGGCCTGCGAGGGAGCTCGACCACGCAGCTCATCTTGGAGAACGCGCTCGTCCCCAAGGACAACCTGCTCGGCGAGATCGGCCGGGGCCACGACATCGCGTTCAACATCCTCAACGTCGGTCGCTACAAGCTCGCTGTCGGTGTGACCGGCGGCGCCAAGGTGGCGCTCGACCATGCGATTCGCTACGCCAAGGAGCGCAAGCAGTTCAACCGCGCCGTCATCGAGTTCGGCGCGCTCCGCCAGAAGGTCGCCGACGCCGCCGCGCTCATCTACGCCATGGAGGCCTCGAGCTACCGCGTGGCCGGGCTCATCGACGCGCTCCACGACAGCCTGGGCGAGATCCCCGACGATGCGCCCGGCACCAAGAAGATGGCGCCCATCCAGGAGTACGCGATCGAGTCGTCGATCGTGAAGGTCCACGCCTCGGAGGCGCTCAACCGCATCGTGAGCGAGTGTCTCCAGATGTACGGCGGTTATGGCTACGTCGAGGACTATCCAGCCGAGCTGGCGTTTCGTGACGCCAGAATCAACATGATCTTCGAGGGGACCAACGAGATCAACCGGATGCTCGCGCCGGGCATGCTGCTCAAGCGCGCCCTCAAGGGGCAGCTGCCGCTGCTCGCGTGGTTCGGCAGCCTGGAGCGCGAGCCGGCGCCGCTCGGCGATGGGCCGCTCGCCGCCGAGGTCGACGCCGCGGAGCGCCTGAAGGCCATGGCCGGCCTCGCGCTGGGTGCAGCGGCGATGAAGTACATGCAGAAGATCGACCAGGAGCAGGAGGTCCTGCTGCTCCTCGCCGACCTGTTGATTGACGCCTACATCATCGACTCCGTCGTCGGTCGCAGCCTCAAGCGGCACGCGATGGGCCTCCCGACGACCGTGAGCGACGCGATGACGCGGCTCGAGCTCACTGGGGCCGCCGAACGCGTCCGGGCCAACGCGCGGCGCGTCGCCTGCGCGATTCACGATGGCGACATGCGCGAGGCGTTCATCAAGAAGCTCGATCGCCACGCCGTCGAGGTGCGGACCAATGTGGTCGCCGACCGGCGGATCGTAGCCGACCACGTCGTCGAGCGCGGTGGCTATCACCTCTGAGCGGCTTTCGGTTTCGCGTGATCCCCGGTCAGCGTGATACGCTGGCCGCCGGGAGCGGTGGTCGCGCGTGACGGCTCAGATCAAGCACGTCTTTGGTCGGTATCTCCTGCATGAGCGCTTCGCGGTCGGCGGGATGGCGGAGATCTGGCGCGCGACGGCCAAGGGGCTCGGCGGCTTCGAGAAGACCGTCGCCATCAAGCGGCTGCACCCGCAGTTCTCCGACGACGATCAGTTCGTGCGCATGCTGGAGGACGAGGCCCGCGTCGCGGTGCTGCTGCAGCATTCGAACATCGTCCAGATCTACGACCTCGGCCGCGTGGCCGGGCAGCACTACATCGCCATGGAGCTCGTCGAGGGTCGCGACCTGTTCCAGGTGCTGCGCGCCCTTCATCAGCAGGGTGAGCGGATGCCCCTCGAGGCCGCGGCGAGCGTCGCGCTCGAGCTGTGTCATGGGCTCCACTACGCGCACACGCGGCTGCACCCCGAGTCCCGCCGACCACTCGGGGTCGTCCACCGCGACGTGAGTCCGCAGAACGTGCTGTTGTCTTGGGCCGGGGAGGTCAAGCTCACGGACTTCGGCATCGTCAAGGCCGCGATGCGCTCGACCATCACGCAGGCCGGGACGATCAAGGGCAAGCTCTTCTACATGAGCCCCGAGCAGGCGCTCGGGCATGACGTCGATGCGCGGAGCGACGTCTTTTCGACGGGTATCGTCCTGTTCGAGTGCCTCACCTCCACACCGCTCTACGAGGACGCCGACAACGCGACGCTGCTCGGGCGCGTCCAGGCGGG
Source organism: Pseudomonadota bacterium (assembly GCA_005776585.1). Taxonomy (GTDB): domain Bacteria; phylum Myxococcota_A; class UBA9042; genus SXOX01. The sequence continues at coordinate 2,158 of SXOX01000245.1, forward strand.
CGAGGTCCGCTCCCCGCGCACCGTGCGTGCGGACGTCCCGTCAGATCTGGACGCGATCGTCATGCGTGCCCTCGCCAAGCGGCCGAGCGATCGCTACGCGTCCTGCCAGGAGCTCGGTCGTGCGCTTGCGGCTGCGCTCTCTCGGCTGGGTCGGGTCTATACCAAGACGGATCTCGCGGATCTGCTCCATCGGCTGTTCCACGCGGAGGCGCCGGACTTCGACGTCCCCGTGGGCCTCTCAGTCACCCTGTCGGGCGAGTCGCCGGCGCTGCCGCCGTCGGTCGATCCGGACCCCACCCCGGCGGCCATCCGCTCCCCCGTGCGCGCTCCTGCCGTGACCCGCGAGGCGCGCCCGTCGCTCGCTCCCCGCACCCGCTCCTCGCTCGACACGGATCCGACGCGTCGGCTCAAGCGCGCCGAGCTGGCGTCACTGCAGACCGGCGCCTCCGAAGAGCGCACCTCGCCCGAGATCCCCGCGCGTCTGGACGACGAGCCGCCGGCGCCGCGCCCCGCTCCTACGCCCGTCGAGATCCACAGCACGCCCCCGGCTGCGGTCATGACCACGCGGCCCGAGCCCAGGCCGACCACGGCGTCGAGTGCGCCCGCCGTCGTCATCGCCGCCCGAAAGCGCGAGGCGTCTCGCCGCGGGAGCGCGCGCGCAGCCGAGGCGTTGGCGAGGGGACGTCGCCGCGAGCGACGCCTCCGCTGGGCGATCACCGGAATTTGGGTTGCCATTGTCCTGGTTGGTGGGGCCATCATCTACTTGGCGGTCACCCCGCCGCGGCCCGTCGTGACCGCCTCCAGCGACCCGGCCTCCAGTCGTACGTCCGAGGTGGCTCCGCGCACCGGTGAGGCTGCCGAGAACACACCACCGACGCCGACGGTGAGCGTCCTTCGACCCGACGAGGATCCGTCGCCCGACGATGATCGCCCCGCCACGCTTCGAGTGGGTCGTCGCGCCGGTGGGCGGTTCAAGCTGTACCTCGACGGAGACCTGACCGCGCCAAAGGACGGCGCGCTCGAGATCGAGCCCGGCCGCCACACGCTGCGAGCTCGCCTTCTGCCCGAGGGCACGTTTACGCGCGAGCAGGTGATCGTCGTGGACCGCGGTACGACCATCGACGTGCGGCTGGACTGAGCCGCACTCGATCGATTCGTCGCGAGGCGACAGGCCGCCAGCGAGAGGCCCCTAGATGAAGCGGAGCAGGCTCACCTTGACCGGCGAGACGCGCAGCTCCAGCGTCTGACGCAGACCCTGAGCATCGCCCGCGTACTGGAAGTCCACCGGCCGACTGAACTCGAGCCGCACGTGGCTCACGTGCCAGTCCAGCGAGTCCGCGCCGTGGTAGCTGCCCGACCAGAGGCTGCGGAGCCTGGTGACCGCCTTCAGCAGGCTCATCGTCACGACCCGCAGCTGAAAGAAGCCGGGCCGCGCCATGGAGTAGGGCAGCACCGTGAACCCATGTCCGTAGTAGGGCAGGGTGCCGAAGAGCGTGATGTTGCTCGGTCCCTCGTACAGCACCTCGCCCGGGCCATAGGCCTTGACCGGCTCGCCGTGGTGCAGCACGTGCGCCTCGGAGCCGAGATTGGTGACGCGCACCTCGATCGGCTGCCCGGAGACCAGGTTGCTGACGCGGCGCGGCAGCGTCCGACCGAACAGCGCGGCGAAGTAACCGCCCACATTCTGGACCACAGGCTTGAAGAGCGGGTGGCGTCCGATAGTGTGTTTGATGCGGTTGTAATCGTTGAGGATCTCCGCGTCCCAGCCCAAGCCGCCGAAGGGAAAGCGCGCTCCCTCCGCTTCGACCAGCTGCAGCGCCTGCGTATCGCGGGTGCCGCTGTGAAGGTAGGAGCGCAGGTCGCACTCGAAGTTCCCGGAACTCACGATGCTCGCCACCGCGTTGCCCGTGCCGAGGTGCAGCACGCCAACGCCCGGCACCTGGTTGGGACCGGCGGCGACGTAGTCGTTGACGAAGCGGACGAACGTCCCGTCCCCGCCGCCCGTGAACACGACCGGGTACTTGCGGCTGACGAGCTCGCGCGCGATGTCGCGGGACTCGTCCACGCTGTGTGAATAGAAGATGTCGCGCGGCGACACGAGCCGCTCGATCTTCCGCCTCACGTCATCGGACACGCGTCGGGCGTTGGCATTCAGCGCGACGGCAAAGTTCTCGTGCATCTCGTCTCCTGCTTGGCGCCATGGACCGTGTGTGGCCACGGCAGCTCACATCTCCGGCCCGGCGCCCACGCAAGTATCGAGCCAAGTTCAGCGAGGGCCAAGAATGCTGACAATTTGAGCAGTTTCAGCCCACTGCGCCGCGGTCATCGCCGAAGCGACGAGGCTCGAGCGCGCACGGCGCTCCCCAAGGTGAGAACGCGCTTACGCACCCGGAGGGCGACGCGCCTAGTCCTTCTTGGTCGCGGCAGGCGGCGGCTTGGGCAGCTCGGGTGCGGGCGTGGGCTCGTTGATGAGCACCTCGGCGACGCACATGTTGTACTCGCTGCAGAGCTTGTCGCCGCACTTCTCGCGCGCCGAGAACTCGACCTTGGCCTCCGACGTGGCCGCGACGCAGCGCTCCTCACACTTCTTGCCGCCCACCCCTGCGGTGCACTTCTCGGCCTTCTCGCAGAGCTTCTGGCATCGCTCCTGAGCCGGCGTGAGCTTGGGCGTGAGAGCCTCCGTCAGGCACTTCTCGTACTCACCGCACGCCTTCGGAGCGCACGTCGCCGCGGCCTCGAGCTCCTTGTCGGTCGCCTTGCAGCCCTTGGCGCAAGTGGCGAGGGCCTGCGGATCGGCTCCCCCCTTGCAGGTGAGGTCCTTCTTGCACTTGTCGAGGCAGCGCGCGTCCGCCTTCGTGACCCCCAGCCAGCCCAGCACGCACTGGCCATACTCAGCGCACGGCTTGCTGTGGCAGCGCTCGCGGGCCGACATCTCGGTCTTGGCCGCGCCTGCGTTGCACCGCTTCTCGCAGTCCGCGCCGCCGGCCGTCGGGCTCTCGCACTGGGACGCCTTCTCACAGAATTCCCGGCAGCGCTTCTGCTCCGCTGACAGCACGGGCTCCTTCGGGCCCTCGTCGGGCTTCTTGGCCGTCGCGTCCGGCGTGGCCGGGGGGGTCGGTCCCTTGGAGTCTGCACTCGGGGGCGTGGGCGGCGGCGTCGGCGCGGCGGTGCGGCGCTTGGTCAGGCACTCCTCGAACCGCGACCCGCACCCCTCATGCTGGCAGTCCTCCCGCGCCTTGAGGTCGCCGTCCGACCACTTGCACGTGTCGAGGCACTGCGACAGGGCCTCCAGGTCGCCGGACCGATTCCCGCGCTGGCAGCCAAGGTCGAAGCGACACGCCTCCAGGCAACGTCGCTTCTCCCGACGCACGTTCATCTCGCCGAGCAGGCACTCCTCGTAGCCACCGCACTCGCCGTCGCTGCACGCCTTGCGCGCCTTGAACTCGGCGGCCTTGCCCTGGCTCGTCATGCACCGCTTCTGGCAGGCTTGTCCGCCGGAGCCGCGCACGCACTTCTCTGCGCGGTCGCACAGCGCGACGCACTCGTCCTCGAACTTCTTGACGTCCGCGGCCTGTCCCGACTTGTCCAAGACGCACTGCTTGTACTTGGGCCCGCAGCCATGCCCCTCACACTGGGTGACCGCCTCGATCTCCTTCTTGGAGTACGGGCACTTGCGCGCACAGGCCACGACCGCGTCGATGTCGTGCGGCTCATTGGGCGGCCGGCAGCTCACGTCGTGCTGACACGCGAGCGCGCACTCGATGCCCGCTTTGCCGATGCCGAGCTTCCCGAGGACACAGCGGTCATACCCGGAGTCCTGGCACGACGTCTTCTCGCACCCCTCGCGGGCCTTGAACTCTCCGGCCGCGCGCTTGTCCTCGAGGCACCGTTTCTGGCACGCGTCCGGCTGCATTCCGGGCGTGCACTCGACGGCCTTCTCACACAGCGCCTTGCACCGACGGTCCTCCTTGGACCCTTGCGGCTCCGGCCCGGTCGTCGGCCCCGTCGCCTTGGGGGGCCCCCCAGAGTTAGCCCCCGTGTTAGCCCCCGTGTTGGCCCCCGTGTTGGCCGCAGTATTGGCTGCAGAATGGGCCTTCATCTTGGAGGAGACGCAGATGTCGTACGCCGTGCCACAGCCGGCCGGCGCACAGGTCGCCATGATGTCCGCCTCGGCCTGGGAGCGCTTGCACCCGCGAGCACACGCCGCGACGGACAAAGCGTCCGCGGCGCCACCCTGCTTCTTGCAGCCCAGATCGTGGCGGCAGACGGGGACGCACGGCAGGTCCGCCTTGGCGACCCTGAGCCCGGCGAAGAGGCAGGCCTCGTAGTCTCCGCAGGCCGACCGCGCGCACTTCTCGCGCAGCGCAAACTCCGCCTTGGCCGACTTGTCGGAGAGGCAGCGCGCGAGGCACTGGTCACCGCCGGCGTTGCTGGCGCACTGCGTAGCCTTCTCGCACAGCGCTGTGCACCGCAGCGTCGCTTTGTCGACCTTCGTGGGCTTGGCCGCGATGGGCGGCTGGGCAATCGGCGGCTGCGCGATGGGCGGCTGCGCAATGGGCGGCTGCGCAATGGGCGGCTGCGCAATGGGCGGCTGCGCAATGGGCGGCTGCGCAATGGGCGGCTGCGCGATGGGCGGCTGCGCAATGGGCGGCTGCGCAATGGGCGGCTGCGCAATGGGCGGCTGCGCAATGGGCGGCTGGACCACCGCAATGGGCGGGGGCGTCATGCGCTGCACGACGCACGTCTGAAAGCCGTCGCAGCTCGCCTCGCCGAAGCAGCTGGCCTCGGCATCGAAGCGCCGCTTGGCGTCCTTCTTGGCCTTGCCGCAGCTCTTGGCACAGCTGGTCAACGCGCTGTAGGACACCGCAAGCCCCGGCTGGCGGCATCCCACGGACTTGCGACAGGCGAGCAGGCATGTGTCCGACGGCTTGGGTGCGCCGAGCGCGGCCGCCATGCAGCCGTCCAGCGCGGGTCCGCACACCCCGTGCTTCCGCTGACACGTCGCGAAGGCGTCGAGCTCCTTCTTGGGGCCCTTGCCCTTGGCACATGCGTCGATGCACGCGGCACCGCCGGCACCTGGGACGCACTGATCGAGCGCCGTACACGCCGTCTCGCACTTCTGCCGCTTGGGATCGGGCTTGGCCATCGGCGGCGGCTGCAGCGTGGGCTGCGCCACGGGGGCGCCCATGGCGGCACCGACGCACGTGTTGAAGTCGTTGCCGCACTTCTTCTTCTCACACCCGGCCATGGCGCGGTAGCCGGTCATCACCGCCGGGTTGCGCGTGGCCATGGCCTGCACGCAGGCCTCCTCGCACTGAGAAATGGAGTTTTGGTTGTCGCCGACACCGGCGCACTGGAGTTGCTTGGTGCACGCGCCGTTGCACAGCGGGTAGTCGCCTCCGAGGCCCTTGGCGACGCAGGTCTGGAACTTGGCGCCGCAACCCTTGCACTTGTTCTCCGTCTGGATGCGCTTGCGGCGAACCGGGTCATTGGAGGCGTCGATGCACGAGCCCATGCACGCGGCAAAGCCCTCCTTGGTCGTCGCCTTGTCGCAGCTCAGGTGCTTGTCGCAGAACGTGGCGCAGTCGGCGTTGAGGCCGCCGAGCCGCGAGGCGACGCACACCTCGGTGGCGTAGCCGCACGCGGCCTTGAGGCAGCCGAACGAGGCGCTCTCCAGCGCGTGTTGCGGCGAGGACGGTGTCTCGATCGCCGTCACACACTGCTTCTCGCATGCCTGCTTCGCCCCAGGATCGCCGGCTTGCCCAGCGCACGCCAGACGTCGTGCGCAGATGTCCTGGCACTTCTTTTCACCCGGCGAAGCCGAGCTGACGGCGTTCATGACGCACTGGTTGTACGCGTCGCCGCAGCCGCGGGAGATGCACGAAGCCGCCGCCTTCCAGGGCTTGGCCGTCGTCGGATCGCGCAACCCGAGCGCGTACTCGCAGCCAGCCGAACACTGATTCAGCGCGTCGCGATTTCCGGCCTGGCCGGCGCACGTGAGCTGCTTGAAGCAGACGTCGATGCAGAGCTTGCGCTCCTCCGGCGTCAGCCCCGGCTCATTGCCGTGCGCCGCGCTGGGGGCCACCGCAGACAGTAGAAGCGCCAGCCCGAGGGACAGGCCCAGGGCCGCGCGGGCCCGCCGAGGACCGACCTGCCGACGTTCGAGGTTTGGTTTCACGTTCGCTACTCCACTTCTGCTTCAAGAGAACAACTGCTCGGTTCGCCTAGAGGAGCTTTCCACGTCTGACATTGTCCATCAGATCGAGTCTCACGCGCGCCGCGTCATAGCCGGTGACCGGCGTTCAGGCAAGCGGTTTCTCGCACGGGGCGTGCCCAAGACGAGCACCGTTGGGCGCGCCTGGTACGTCGCCGAGTACGTCAACGACACTGGGGAACGGTTCGTTCTGCGGGACTCGTCGCACCCGGCAGCGCCCGTCGGCAGCTCCGAGCAGCAAGGCCCGGCGACTTGGCATGGGCCCTGCGAATCTGCTATGAGGCCGCTGGCCTGACGGCGCGGAGCATGGAGGAAGCGATGACGCAATGGCAAGGGCAGGATCTTCAGGGGAACGTGCGGTGGTCGCAGCGGTTTGCGCTCGGTGTCGTCGCGCTTGGAGTCGTCGGCGTCGTGGGATGTAAGTCCGCGACCTCGGAGACGACCGACGCGGGCGGGACGACCGGGACTACCGACGGCGGCGTCGTGGACACCGGGACAGGCGGCGGGACGGGAGACACCGTCGCGCCGGTCGACAATGGCAGCACGACAGGGACCGACACCAAGGTGCCAATCGATACCGCCAAGCCCCCGACCGACAAGGGCGAGGACACGGGCACCCCGGCGGGCCTCGCGTGTCGCCAGGTGCTCGACTGCACGCTGGCCTGCGCAGACAGCACGTGCGCTGCGGCGTGCGGTACGGGCGCCGAGCAGGCCGTGCTCGACGGCACCAAGGCCGTCATCACCTGCATGGAGGCCTGTACGCTCAAGGACCGCGCCTGCGCGCTGGCCAAGTGCTACGCCGAGGTCGCCGCGTGCTACTACGGCGGAAAGAGCGGCACGGTCGGCTGCAGCAAGACCGTGGAGTGCATCAACGCGTGCGGGACCGACGCGGGCTGCACCACCGGCTGCTTGGCCAACATGAAGCCGGCCGCGCAAGAGCCGTACGTCAAGTACATTTTCTGTACGCAGGACGCAAAGGCGGAGCACTGCAAGGACATCGACGAGCAAGACTGCAAGAAGCAGGTCGACCACACCTGGTGTGGCGCCCAGTACGACAAGTGCCTCGGTGACAAGCAATGATGCGGTGACCCCCGCTCCGGGGTCGCGCCCCGGAAGGGGTGCCGCACCGGTATCGGAAGGAGGGCCCGTGCGCGTCAAACGCAAGCAAACCAAGTTCATCTTCGTGACCGGTGGCGTCGTGTCGTCACTGGGCAAGGGCCTCACGGCCGCGTCCCTCGCGTCGCTGCTCCAGGCGCGCGGGCTCAAGGTCACGCAGATCAAGCTCGATCCGTACATCAACGTGGACCCGGGCAC
>SXOX01000246.1 GCA_005776585.1 Pseudomonadota bacterium
CGGCCCTCCTGGGCAACGCGTCGTTGGCGGAGATGCAGCTCACCCCAGGGCATCCCGCGACCCGGCCCGTGGGCGCGATGGTCTCGGCGGCCCGCCGCGCGAGCGATCTGACGCGGCAGCTTCTGGCGTTCTCGGGCCGAGGGCACTTCCGCGTGGAGACCGTCGACCTCAACCGCCAGCTGCGGGAGCTCGTCGCGTTGCTCGAGGCAACGATCCCCAAGAAGGTCACGCTGCGCCTGGAACCGGCGCCGGCGCTGCCGCACATCGAGTGCGACGTGGCACAGCTGACCCAGGTGTTGATGAACCTCGTCATCAACGGTGCCGAGGCCATTGGTGAGGATGCCGGCACCGTCCTCGTGCGGACCGGGGTTCAGGAGCTCGCCGAGTGTGACGTCCAACTCAGCGGCCAATTCGGCGAAGGAGCGGCGGGCCGCTACGTCTTCATCGAGGTCTCCGACACCGGTCAAGGCATGGACGACGGGACTTTGAGTCGGATCTTCGACCCGTTCTTCACGACCAAGCCGACCGGCCGCGGCCTCGGGCTCTCGGCCGTTCAGGGCATCGTGCGTGGCCACAAGGGCCTTGTGCGCGTCTACAGCGAGGTCGGTCGCGGGACGACGTTCAAGGTGCTCCTGCCAACGGCCGAGGGGCTCGCCCATCAAGGGAGCGCGAGTGAGGCGGCCACGACGGCGACGCCCTCGGGAACGGTACTGGTCGTCGATGACGAGTCCAGCGTCCGCGGGATCGCGCGCGCCGCGCTGACGTACGGGGGTTATCGGGTGATCGAAGCCTGCGACGGCCACGAGGGGGTCGAGACGTTCCGCGCCCTTGCCGGCGAGATCGACGTCGTGCTGTTGGACCTGACGATGCCGCGCATGAACGGCGAAGAGGCCCTGCGTGCGATCCGCAAGGTCCGCGAGGCCGTCCCAGTCATCCTCTCCAGCGGTTACAACGAGGTCGACGCGACGCGCCGACTCGTCGGTCGTGGTCGAGTCGATTTCCTACAAAAGCCCTATACCGTCAAGGAGCTCCTAGACGCCATCGCCAAGGCGCTGGTGGATTAGCCACGCGCAGCTCAGGGCGCGAGGGGGCTCAGGGCGTCGCCGTCGACGAGAGGCGCGGCATAGAGCGCGTACTGACCGCCGGGCTCCGAAGACGACCGTGCCGTCGGGCAGGTGAAGGTCACTGACGTGGACTTGGCGCCCACGATCGTGTTGGCCAGCGCGTCGAGGTAGGTGCACGCCACGCCTGTGCCCAGCACGGCGCTCGCCTCACAGATCCGGACAACGTTTGGAGTTGCGCCCTTGCCGGTGGCGAGCTTCCGGGTGACCTTGGCGCCCGGCGTACAGGCCGTCAGTCCGAGCTCCGTGAAGCCACAGTCCCGCAGCGGGCCCATCTGACCGCGCAGGCAGGGGCCGGTGACATAGCCTCCCGTCTTGGGCAGCGTCGTCGGGCGCTCGCCCGTATTGTTCGCGTTCCAGTTGGCGTGATAGTCACAGACGGGCCGGTCGACCGGGTGACCGTCCTCGGTGACAAAGCTGGTCGGCTCGAAGGTGAGGTTGCCGTTGGCGTCGAGCACGGGGTTGCCCTCGCAGAGAAAGCCGTCGGGATTGGCCGCGAAGCGAATGCTCGCGGGGACAGGCGCCTGGCTCGTGCTCACGTCCGTGATGTCGAACCACTGGCAGTCCAGACTGGCGCCGTACTCGTCGCCCCAGCCACGCGTCAGCCCCTGGAACTCGCAGCCCGAGTACTCCGTGACCGTGGGTGTGAACTCATCGTTGAAGTGCCGCGTCCCCGTCTCCAGGCAGAAGGCCCGCTTGCTCCCGATGACGTTGCCTCCGCTCGTGCCCCCGAGGACGAGGTCGAACTGCCCGTAGTGCACGAAGTGGAAGTGGTCGTGGCAGGCGCTGTATTCGAAGATGTTGTGCTGACCGAGCGTCGTGCCCTGTCCCGAGGGGTCGGACGTGAAATAGTCCACGTCGCCAATCTCCATGTCCTTCTTGCCGGTATTCTTCAAGAACGCGTCGAAGCGAAGGAGACGTCGCCATCCCGTGCCCCCGACGCACTCCTCGGCGATCGCGCAAGAGTCCGGCGCAATGTACTTGTACACAATGTAGTTTGTATCAAGGGCCTCGGTCACGGGCTGCACGTCCGCGCCGGTAGACGAGGTCCACTCTGCGACGCGATACGGCGCCGCCGCAGACTCGCTCCACTTGACGCGCTCGAAGGTGATGCGCACCGGCACGCGTCCGATATGATCGCGCACGGCGTTGTTGCAGTCCTCGGTCGGCAGCGGCTGTTGCTGGTGGCACCGCTCGCGGATGTCGAGGCTCTGGTCCTCCTTGGCGGTGCAGGTGTCATCGTAGTAGGTGGCGACACTCTCGGCGTCGGCGCTGTTGGGCGGGAACTCGGCCTCGTCGATGCAGGCGTAGCCCGTGCGTTGCATGACGAGCTCCGGATCGCCTGGAAGCACGAAGTCCTCGGTCGCCTTGCCACCATGGACCGCGAAAGCGGCATCGGAGGCGACGATAGAGGAGGTGTCCGACAGGATCATGCTCTCGTACGCGTAGCGCACCGACACGTAGTCGTGCTTGCCGATCTTGGTACGTGCGGCCTTGCCGTCCAGCGTGATATGGGCGACCGACGGCGGTGGCAGGTTCAGGCTCTTCTTGCCCGAGTCAGCGTCATAGTAGTACTCACGAAACGTGAGCTTGTACTGAGTCAGCTCAATCTGATTGTGCGCGCGTTCAATCCAGAAGTGGGCCGGCTTCTGAAGGAGCCGCGTCGCGAGGCGCTCGCGGTCCGGGGTCGGCACCTCGTCCAACAGGACGCCCACCTCCGCGGTGAAGGTGACCTTGACCATCGCTCCGGGCTCCGACGCGGCAGTGGACTTGAGGGCCGCCTCACTCGCCTGGGCGGTCGTGACCACGGCTCCGTCCCCGGTGTCCACCGTCTCAGCGGCACAGCCGAGCCCAGTGAGGGCCGTCGCGGTCGCTCCAAGCCACGCGATGACGTGAGACCTTCGAACCATGGAACCACCTCCGAGCCGCACTGATGGAGGGGACAAGAGTGTCCCGCTCTGGGCCATTTCGGCACCCTACGCCTTGCGCTTGAGCCGGGTCAAGGAGTTGTTGGCGTCTACTGGCGTTCGCTGAGAACGGGCGACGTCGGCGTCCTACGGGACGCTCCAGATGGGCGAGGTCCAGGCGCGCTCTTGGACGGTCCTGGCGAGCGCCGGATCGTCGCACGTGGCGGGACGACTGGCGCCCGAGAGCCCCTTGCACAGCCACTGGGACCAGCGACAGCTCGGCGCCTCGATGACGCGCGCATACCAGACTGCGCGTTGGCCCGGGATCCACGTCGGATCGGTCCAGCTGCCGCAGAGCTCGGCCGGACCGCTCCCGGTGCGCAGGCAGGTGCTCGTGTCGAGCGTCGGCGTGGTGGTGGCGACCGCGACGTCGATGATGGTCTCGCGCGTCGTCTTCCCGTCCGCGTCCAGCCAGCCCTTGACGATCTGGACGCGCGCGAGCGGTGCGGCCGTCTCGCGCGGATCCCGAAGGGCCTGGACGACGAAGGTCGGTGCCTGCGTCGCGGTCGCGGCGAGCACGCCGCCCATGGGGACGCCGAGAGCGTAGCCCTGCTGGACCAGGTCAGGGCGCGTGCACAGGTCGCTTGGCAACCCTGTGCCGCCGAAGAAGCGCACGGCCAGCCGCGGGCCGCTCGTGCCGTAGGTCTCGCGGCGCCGCATCGCCTCGAACAGCGCGTCGCGCGAGTTCTCCACCGACCACACGGCCGCGAGGCCACCGGGGTTCTCGATGAAGCCACCCGGGAGCCCATCGGCGGAGCTGGCGAGCCGCTCCCGCGCGCGATCGTCATGATCGCCGAGGTGCCCGGGCCAGGAGTCCTCGTCGACGGCTCCAGGCAACGCGGCGTGCGTGTCAGTGCTCGCGATGACGCCGAGCTGGAAAGGATTGACCCCGAGCCGTGCCTCCTCGCGGAGCCCCTCCTTGAGCGCCTCGCGCACGAAGTCGAGCCGATGTGTGCAGCCAAAGCCAGCCATGGCGCCCTGCCCGACCGTCGCGCCACAGTCCTCGAACTTGGCCGCCGTGGTGAGCTTCTCGAAGTCGCAGAACGGATCCGGCTCCTTCCCCGGAAACCCGTTCATGCACTCGGAGTCCCCCTTGTGTTGGAAGATCTCGACGATCGGCTCCATCGTCACGCGCTCGAGCGCGGCCTGCGCCTGAGCCGGCACCCCTTCGGTCGACGGTGCGCCGCTCTCGGGCACGACGCGAAACATGCGACCGTTGCTCCAGTTCGAGTTGTGAGGGATGGCCAGGACGTCACAGCCGGACCCCGCCTGCGTGCACTCCGCCCGCAGGCGCGCCCAGAGCGCCTCGGGGGTCGCCGCGTCGAGGAACGTGACGGGGGCCTTGGGGACCGAGGCGTTGCGGAAGATGACGTTGCGGTGAAGGTTCGAGAGATCGGTCGAGTTCGAGTACTCATAGGCGACAAACGCCGTAAAGGCGCACGTAGCGGTCTTGTCGTCCGCAGCCTGAGCCGCGGCGACGGTCTCGGCCCACAGACCATCGGCGAGTGCGGTGCAGTCGGGACGGTCGCCGCACACGTCCACGAGATGCGTCGCGCCGCTCGCTGCGAGCGTCGTCCCGAAGGCAGCGATGGAGGCCACCGAGGTGTTCGCGCGATAGCTCTTGCAGGTGGCCGAGTCATAGCCGGCGCGGGCTGGCGTGGTGCAGACGGCGACCTCGCCGAGGAACTCCGCGTGGTCGGTGACCGCGGCGAAGTCGAGCGGCGCGGCGAGCCGAGTCGAGCGCGCGGACTTGCCTGCCGCGTCGAACGGCGGCAGGTCGACGGCTTCGCCGCGCGCAAAGCGGTACGCATCCGCGGGGCGCGCGATGACCTGATAGACGCGGGCGTCAAAAGACAGCGCGGTGTGGACGTGCAGGTCGCCAAAATAGAGGTTGCGATGGGGATTGCGGTGATTGCACGGTGCGCGCGCCTCGGTCAGGACCGGTACGGAGCCGGGCGGACTCGCGGCATGGGCGTCCGTCGTGACCTCCGACAGTGGGACGTCCAGCGCAGCGGCGCCGGCATCGGGCGCGTCGACGGGCGCTTCAGACACAGCCACGGGACGGTCGCCGCAGCCGAAGAGGCCAAGACACAGCGCGAGGCGCGCTCCACGGCGTGCATAGGCGGTCATGGCGCGACTCCGTGGGCTACGAGGGGTACTAGGCGCTCGAAGGTCCACGCGCAGCCGAGGACGCCGATGGCGTAGGCCGGGGCGGCCCGGAGCGGGATGGAGAGCCAGGGTGGCGTGGTGCGCTCGAGCAGTCGAAGCCCGAGACAAAAGAGCGCCACGACCGCGAGCTGAGCGAGCTCCAGGCCCAGGTTGAAGCCGAGGACGGCCGAGACCACGGCGTCTTGCGGCAGCGCGAGCGCGGCCAGGCCGCCGGCGAAGCCCAGGCCGTGCACGAGGCCGAACAGCAGCGCGACGAGGGCGGGGTGCCGCCTCACTACGGTGGGCAGCGAGTGCGCGGGCCGCGCCACCTCGCGTGCCAAGAGGACCAGGCTCAGCGCGATGACCACCTCGACGGCGGTCGCGGGGAGGACGACGACCCGCAGCGCGACGAGCGCCAGCGTGAGGCTGTGGCCGACGGTGAAGGCGGCGGTCGTGGTGGCCAGCGCGCGGCGGCGCCGCTCGGTCAGCAGGACAAGACCCAACAGGAACAGGAGGTGATCGGGACCGGTCAGCAGGTGGAAGACGCCAAGAGTCGCGAAGTCGCTCCACCAGCGCGCCTCGCCCTGGCTCGTGGCGGCGACCGGCAGCGGCACCCGCGGCGACCGCGCGTCTGCGGTGACCCTGGCGGCGGTCACGGCCGCACCCTCGAAGCGCACGACGACGGCTCCGATGTTGTTCGTAAAGCGCTCGACGTGAAGCTCGCCGCCTGCGAGCGCGGCAGGGGGGCACGCGACGTGCTGGGGCGCATCGACGCGACAGCCAGCGGGCCAGCGCACCACGGGTGGGGTCAGGCCCGCCGGTAGCCGCCACTGGAACGCCGCGCCCTGAATCTCGAGCGTAACGTCGAGGAGCGCCACCGCGCCACCATGGGCCGCGGACGCGGCGGCGAGCCCCACCGTGAGCAACGCGAGGACGAACCTCATCGGCGGACTCCGTGGCGCTCCCGCAGCTCGGTCAGCGCGGCAGCCTCGGCGGCGCGGTACTCGGAGCGCGCGTCCTCGGTCGCGACGTCGCGATTGGCCACCGGCGCGCCGACCCGGGCAAGGACGCGCACGAGATGAACGCCGTACGTCGATGTGATGGGGCCCGACCACACCCCCATGGGGAGCGCCGCGAGGCCCTCGGTGAACTGAGCTCCGAGCTGATGGACGAGCTGAGGGTCCGAGCGAGCCATGAGCCGCTGCCCGTGCGCGAATGGATCGCCCAGCGTGCTCGGCGTGACGCCAGCGTGGAGCGCGGCCAAGAGCCCTGGGACGCGCGAAGACGCCGGCTCCCCCGAGCGCACGTAGACGTGCTCGAAGCTCGTCAGCCGTCCCGAGGGTGGCGACTCGGACGGTGCGCGTGGAGGCGGGGTCAGCAGCAGGCGCGCCTTCTCGATGAGGCGTCGTCGGATGACCGGATCGTCGCGATCGAGGCCCAGAGCCAGCGCCTCGCGGTAGAGCGCCTCGTCGTCGAGCGCCTGCGCCTCCACGCTGGCGCGCTCCTCCGGCGTGAGCGCCCGCCCCAGACGTGCCACGAGGTCTCGCTCGAGGGTGGTGACCGCCGCGTCGGTCACGCGGACGTCCGGCGCCTCGGCCCTCCACGTCACGCCGAAGACGAGCGCCCCCAGCGCGACGAAGTGCACCAGCGGCTCGCGGGCGAGCGTGCCGAGGACCCGCAACATCAGCTCGCTCCCACCTCCGGCACCGGCCGCGTGTAGCGCCAGGCCCACCAGATGAGGACCGCCTGAAGCGGCAGTCGGGCCCAGAGGACCCACGGCGGCGTCACGTGGCCTCCGATGGCGAGCTGGTTGACGGCCATGTTCACGTTCGCCGGGAAGATGGCGACGAACAGCGCGATGAGCCCCCACGCCGCCATGCGGCGCGTGCGGACGGGGGCGAGGCCGAAACCGCCGAGGATCTCGAAGACGCCGCTGACGTACACGAGCAGGAGCGGCGCCGGCAGGATCGCGGGCATGATCGCCACGAAGGGCTCGGGCGACACGAAGTGCAACGTGCCCATGACGACCATGAGGGTCGTGAGCACCCAGCGGGGTGCAGCGCTCACAGCAGGCCCCCTTCGTGGCGCAGGAGCGCGCGCTTGAGGTCGAGCCGTCCGCCGAAGTAGCCGCCCAGGCTCTGTGTCGCGACGACGCGGTGGCACGGCACGACGAGCGCGTAGGGGTTCTGGCCGTTGGCCTGCCCGACGGCCCGCGCGACGGAGCCGACGTCCGCCGCGAGCTCGCCGTAGGTGCGCGTCTGGCCCGCGGGGATCCGCGTCAACGCGCGCCAGACCGCCTGCTGCTTGGGGGTGCCCGTGTCCCACGCGAGCGGCAGGTCCAGAGGTGCGGCGCCATCGCGCCAGTAGGCCTCGAGCTGGGAGCGCGCGTCGTCGAAGGCGTCGTCGGCACGCCGGAGTCCCGGCTCGAGCGGCGCGTCGTTCGGCGCGAAGGCGATGCGGCGAACCCGATGACCGGCGCCGACGACGTGGAGCGTGAGGCCGCCGAGCCAGGACGGGCAACGCAGGACGGCGAAAGAGTCGAGAGGAGGCATCGCGCGACGGTCGCAACGGAGCCGCGGCGCGTCAAGTGGCCGAGAACGATACGGCGGCTACTTTGCCCAGCGGAGCGCGCTGTAGCCCCCCGGGCTCGAGACGGGGAACTGCCAGCGGCCATCGGCCGACGAGATGAAGATGCGCTTGGCCTTCCCCTCGCGGGCCGACGCGAACGCGAGGTAGCGGCCATCGGGTGACCAGGTCGGATCGGAGTTGGTGCCCTGGTCCTGGGTGATGCGCTGCATGTTGCCGTCCGAATCGACGGTGAAGATGTCGGAGCCCGAGCTGGTCATGGCCGTGAACGCGATGCGACCGCTCGGCCCCCAGTGCGGTGTGACGTTGTAGCTGCCCGCCATCGTGACGCGCTTGGCGCCGCCACCGCCGGCGGACATGACGAAGATCTGCGGCCCGCCCGAGCGACTGGACACGAAGGCGATCTGGCTGCCATCGGGCGACCACGTCGGCGCGACGTTGTCGCCCTCGCCATTGGTCAGCCGCTTCTGGATCTTGCCGTCACCCGAGAGGAGGTAGATGTCGGAGCCCGAGCCCATCGAGAGCGACGCTGCGATCTGGCCACCGGGACCAAAGGTCCCCGAACGGTACTGGTAGGCGTCGTGGGTGAGCTTCTTGTTGCCGAGCCAGAGGTCCGGCTTGCCGTCCCGAAACGACAGATAGAGCACACCGCCCGGCCCCGGGTTGGGGAAGTTGCTGATGGTGTCCCCGGCGACGACGCCGCCCGCGCCGTGGCCGTCCATGTCCATCGCGCCGATGCCGCGCGTGTCTTTGCTCGTCTTGGTCGCGTAGAAGATGCGCGAGCCAAAGATCCCTGGAGTTCCGGTGACCTCGCCGATGACGGCGTTCAAGAACGCGTCGACGGCGCCATGAACGCCCTTCTCGCCGACGCCGGTGTGCGACTGGGCCGCGGCGTTGACCGTCACCGGCTTGCGCTCGAGCACGTCGTAGAAGCGCAGCTGGAGGTCCACTCCCGCGCCAATCTCACCCTTGACCAGGTAGCGGGCCCCGATGTTGAACCAGTCGGTCCACTTCGTGCCCGTGACCGGGTCGAGCGTCTCCTGGTCCATGTTTGCGACGTACGTCTTGGGATCGAGGATCTCGAAGAAGGTCGAGATCTCGAGGTTCTTGCGGAGCTGCGCCTCGACCGCCTCGCAGATCTTGGGAGGAGCCTTGCACTTGAGGCTCGGGACGGCCACGCGGTCGCGGCGCCGCTCGGTCGGGCTGACAACGACGCGCGGGAGCCCTTCGTCGTCGAAGCCTTTGGGCGGATCGGCCGTCGTCTGGGCCGCCGCGGCCGTGGCGCTCAAAACGAGGCTCAAGACGTTCAAGACGTTCAGAACCAACACCGGGCGAGACATGGACATCGAGGCTCCTTCGGACGACACGGGTCGAACCCGACGCGAGGCTGGTGCATTCCAGGCTCCGCGGGCCGGAGCTAACACGCGGCGCGATGCGCGTCGAGAAGCCGGGGCTTTTCGTCCAATGAAGCCCGTGAGTTGCAGAGCACGCATCTTGCGAACAGGAGCGATGTCCAGGTTGCAGCTGGCTTTCCACGGGCTCACTTCAAGAATTCTCAGGTCGAACCTGGCAGGAGCGCGTGTCGAGACCGTGGAGCCAAGCGACAAGCTGATGTTCTCGAATCACGGTCGCGTACGTCGACTGCGCCGATCGCGATCGCTGGCTGTGGACAGACCCGGGGCGCGGGGTCGCATCTCCGCGGTGAGGCTCGCATAATTATCCGCGATTCCACGTGTTTCTTGCTTGATGGCGCAACTCCCCTTGGCAGCGCCGGCTCCATGGCTAGAGTCCGACTCGTCCACGCCTCGCGGTGTGGATCCGACACCGCCTGCACGCCGCGTTCGCGCGACGCGGGGGCGGACGAGGATGAGAACCTCAGGAGGGCCGGCAGCACTCGAAAGAGGCAAGCCGGGCCGTCCAACGGTCAAGGCCCTGGGGAGACGGGCACGGCATGAGCGCTTGCGTCAAGCAGAGTCGCTCAGGGCGTGCGGAAAGCTCGCGAGGGACGTCAGCGGGGGAAGGAAAAGCCCACTGGCGCCGTGGACGGGGGAGCGCCCTGAAGAGGCTGAAACCCAGGGGAGGAGCGGCCGCGCGTGCGACGAAACCCGTCGCGTCACGTAGCACGGATGCCCGCCACGCAAGGTCCTTGAAGGCGAGCCCGGCGCAAGCTGGGCAACGACAGGAAGGCCCGGCCCCGTCGAGAGACGGGCCACGTGGTGGGCGGAGCAAGCCTCCGAAGGGAGAAACCCCAGGAGCGTCACCGGGCCGTAACAGGCCTGGAGGGCGACGTCGGGAGAGTAAGGCGCCGAGAGGTTGAGAAAACCTGCGGGTGCCGGAGCGCGAGCCAGCTCGCGTGATGCTCGACGCGCCTCATGCGCTGGAGGGGACTGAAAGCTCGAGAGAGCAGTCGACAAGGTGTCCGTGCGTCGAGCGCACGGGTGCGTGTGCGACGTGGTCCGGCTTCGGTCGGCCGCGGGCCCCGCCAGGGGTCGGTTGCGTCTCGTGAAGCGTTCGCGACCTCGGTGACGAGGCCAGCGCAACTTCGCGTGACGAAAGCCCCCGTGGTCGCCCCGATCGCCAACCACGGCCGTCATCCGCACCTCCGTCGCCGGAGACCGTGTCGTACGTGGCCCGGGTCACACTTCGTGGCCGGGCCCAAGCCCAGGGAGGCCGCTCCGGATTCGCCAACGTGTTGGCGCGTCCGGCACGACTCCACGCGGGAAGACCCCGAGACCGTGACCGCGGCTCACACGCCGCGCGTCCGTGCTCGCGCTGCTCTCGGCTCGGCGGACAACGAGGCGTGCCACTACGGCTTGCCTCGGCGTTCGCCACCGGGAGCGCACGCAGACGGTGAGGGGGGATCGGCGAAGCCATGAGCCGATACCGCGTGGGGAGAGGTCTTCGAGGGGCGGGCCAACGGCGAGGGAGGAGCGCCATCGGACGGTGACGGCCGATAGCGACCTCGGGTCGCGTCATGCTCTGATGAGCCCAAAGCACCGCGAGAAGGGTGCGGGACGCCCGATCGAGGTTCGATGAGAGCCGCGATCGGGCGTTGCCGTTTTGGTGGCTCTGTCTTGCGGGCCGCGCAGTGGGCCAGGCGCAGTGGGCTACGCGCCCACCGACCGCCAGCGGCGCTTGTCGTGCTCGATGAGCTGCGCCGCGTCGGCCGGACCCCACGTGCCCCGCTCGTAGTTCGGGAACGCGCGCGGCGGCAAGGCCTGCCACACGTCGAGCACGGGGCCCACGACGGTCCAGGCCGCCTCGACGATGTCAGCCCGCTGGTAGAGCGTCTGGTCTCCCATCATCGCGTCATAGAGCAGCCGCTCGTATCCGGTCGCGGGGCGCGTCCCGAAGTGCTCGGAGTAGCGAAAGTCCATGTCCACGGCGCCGAGCGTCATCGTCGCGCCCGGGACCTTGGCGCCAAACTTGAGCGAGATGCCCTCGTTGGGCTGAATCGACAGCACGAGCTCGTTCGGCGTGAGGCTGTCGATGGGCGTGTTGCGAAAGAGCGTGAGCGGCGGGCGCTTGAAGACGATGGCGACCTCGGTCACGCGCGTGGGCATGGCCTTGCCGACGCGCAGATAGAACGGCACGCCGGTCCAGCGCCACGAGTCAATCTTGAGCTTCATGGCCACGAACGTCTCGGTGTTCGAGCCGGGCGCGACGTGCGGCTCCTGGCGATAGCCCGGGATGACCTGGCCGTTGCGGCGCGTGGGCCCGTACTGTCCGCGGACGGTGCGCGTCAGCACGGCCTCGGGCTCGAACGGCGGAATGGCGCGTATGACCTTACACTGCTCGTCGCGCACGGCGTCGGCGTCGAACGAGATGGGCGGCTCCATCGCCACGAGCGAGATGAGCTGAAAGATGTGGTTCGGGATCATGTCCCGCAGCGCTCCGGCGCGATCGTAGTAGGGGCCTCGGCCCTCGACGCCCAGGGTCTCCGCCACGGTGATCTGGACGTGATCGACGTAGTGGTGGGTCCAGATGGGCTCGAAGATGCCGTTGGCGAAGCGCAGCGCCAG
>SXOX01000247.1 GCA_005776585.1 Pseudomonadota bacterium
GCCGGTGCCGGGGTCGCCGAACGCGGCGGCGCTCGCGCCGCACCGGCGCCGATGCCCGACGTGCCCGCCGACGAGCTGCACGCGCGCAGCACCGCCTGCCTCGACGAGATCCGCGTCTTCGTCGCCGCCCATCCGGTGATGGATCACAACGACACCTATCACCTGCGCATGATGTCCTCGACGGCGATCGGCCTGCTCGAGGAGGTCCAGCGCCGGAGCCGCCCGGGCACCGGCACCTACGTCACCGCCGCCGGCAACCTGGCGCAGCAGTCGTCGTACG
This sequence comes from Pseudomonadota bacterium, assembly GCA_005776585.1. GTDB lineage: Bacteria > Myxococcota_A > UBA9042 > SXOX01. Next base: position 281 of record SXOX01000247.1, read on the forward strand.
TCGCCGTCAGCCGCCGCCGGGTCGATCCCTCGCTGCGCCAGCTCACGGTCGAGCTCGAGGCGCCGCCGCCGTGACTCTGGTCGACGACAAGCCCCTGCGGCGTCACGCCCGGGCCGACCGTGCCGCGACGGCTCAGCCAGCGATCGGCTGATCCGGCCCAGGCACCTCGCGCAGCCCGATCAGCGGGTGTTTCCGCCATCCGACCGTGAGCAACCACGATCGCGCGCCCGACACCGGCAGCGGTTCGTACCCCTCCGGCACGATGAAGCGGGCAGGGGCGTCGCGCCACCCGTCGAAGAGGATCCCGGTCGAGTACGGGTCCACATACGCGCGGCGCTGGGCGAGGCCGGCCTCGTCCTCCTTGTGGCGGCGCCAGTTGTTCAGCACGTAGGCCAGCGCGGCCCGCACCTGGCGCGGCGTCGTGAGCTGGACGGCGTGGTATCGGACCGCGAACACCTGCCCGCGCCGGCCGCGCGTTGCGTTGACCGCGTGCGTGGCGGAGATCATGAAGGCCCGGACGCCGTTCGCCAGCGCGGTCTTGTCGGTCGCCTCGATGAGGAGGTGCAGGTGATCGCCCTGGATGCTCGTGTGCACGGTCCGGAAGTCGCGCCGGCCGATCACGGCACCCACCGCCCGACCGAGTCGAGTGGTTGTCCTCGCCCGCGGACGCCAGCAACGATCGCAGCGGTCACCAGCGCTGCGAGCCCCAGCACGCCGAGCCAATGCACGTTCGAGTGACCCTCCGCATGCACGAGGCCGAAGACGGCCGCACCTGCGACGCCGGCGAGCGTTGCCGCCGTCGAGGCCGAGTGTCTTCGCCCGCGCCACTCGCCCACGACGTCTCCGATGACGAGCGCGAGAAGGACGCGAGGATCGGAGATCGCGATGAGCTTGTGAGTCATTGGAGGGCACCTCGTGCGGCGAACAACGCCGTGTCGCTCGCGCGGCATCAAAGTGGTCTCGAGCCACCGGCTGGACGGTCACCGAGGGAGCTAATCCACGGTGTTGCTCAAGTCGGCGTGAGGCCGACCGAGCGCGTAGAGCACGCCGCTCCGTGGGCGCCGCCGACCTCGCGAGCACCGAGCCGACACTTGGAAGCACCAATGCCGGTCAGACAGGAGAGCCGATCGTCCACGTCCACGTCCACGAGATCGTCAACGATCACGCCCGCATCCACGATCACGTCGACGCCTGGTGGTCGTCGCCGTGATCGTGATCGCCGTCGTGGGCGTGGGCGTCGGCGAGGACGTGGACGGTCCGATCTGCCGCGCGCGCTGGTTGACCAGCATTGGAGCTGGCCCCATCCAAAACCCCGCGATCAGCCGCCCTTGATGCCGTGCTTCTGCTTGATCTGGTCCCTCGCTTTCCCTCAACATCCCGCACACTTGGACTACCTAGAACAACGGGCCGCAACGTGGAGCAACGGGGACCTACGGACCGCGGCTAGAACGGTCCAAGAACGTCAGCCGCGCGGCAGGTTCGCCGGGGCAGCCTGCGCCGCGATGCACTTCTTCGCGAGCGGTTCCCATGTGGCTAGCACCTTGTTCGCGGCCTTCCTCAGTTGAACGAAATCCGCCCAGGTGAAGTTGGGATTGCAGTAGTAGCGCGCGGCCTGGCTCTCTTGCTTCAACCAGTCGTAGTCGACCTGCGAACGCTTGAGCTCCGGGTATGCGCGCGCATGGTTGCTGAAGTCTTCGTGAGAGGTGACATCGACGTCCTTGCACGCCTTGAGGTACGCGCGCACCGCGTGCAACGCGCCATAGAACAATGCGGTGATGGCCCACCCGACGGTCACGGGGTCGTTTCGACCCGTCGACTGCAGGAAGTCACCGTGCGCGATGTGGTCCCGCGCAGCCTGCAGGTGAAGATCCGCGCTCGGCGTGCTCGGCGGCACGCTTCACACAGCAATCGCGAGCGCGGGAATGAAGTCGATCGACGCGGCTGGGACCAGGTCGTAATCGACGCTCTCAAACTGAACCATGATCTCAACGATGCGTCGGTCTCGCTCGATGTCGTGCGTCTCCAGAACAAAATAGACCTTGTCGTGCGCGCGCTCGTAGCGTTGCTCGCTGGGAAGCAATCGGATCGAGGACACGCCCGAAAAAAGCGACTCTCGCAACACCGCTCGTAGCGCGGCACGTAGCGAGTATCCGATCCCAGCACCGGCGAGATCGGCGCCGGTGCTGTAGACATTGCTCTTGGGCATCGTGGAGGCGGCGGTAATCATCAGTCTGTCTCCGAGCCGAGCTTCGCCAAGATGACATGGTTGATGCTTTGGACCAAGTAAAGCGGCTCCCCCTCTGGGGTCTTCTCCTCGGTCCGAACCACATTGAAAACAATCTGGCGCAGGCGCAGGACGGCTCCGTCATCGAGCTCCAACACGACCGTCCCATCGCCTACGATGCGGAACCCGATGTCCTCGCCGACAACCTCGCGGTCATCTAGCTTGAGCTTGCGTCGGGTCATGGGTCGAGAGTAGCCGCCGCCGGGGTCGCCAGCAATGGCAGACGCCCGGCAGCCGATCTCGTCGGGGGTCAGCCGGCTGCCGCGACGGCCACGCGGCCGATGATCTTCCCGTCCTCGTCGCGCTTGAGGCTGTAGAGGTTCGCGCGCTCGGTGGGCACGACGAAGGCGACGCGGTGGTAGTCCTGATCGAACGCCTCGGGGGCGTAGTCGGCATACAGGCGCGCGGTCAGCTTCACGTCGGCGTGCCCGAGGATCTTGGACAGGCGGAAGATGTCGCCGCCGTCGCTCACCCACGTGACGGCCATCGTGTGGCGCAGGTCATGCCAGCGAAGGGTGGTGTCGAGGCCCGCTCGCTTCAGCGCCAGCTTGTAGATCGGCCCCACGCCTTGCTTGGCGCGGACGCCACCGCCCTTGCCCGGGAACACCAGCGTTGCTCCGTTGCGGTTCAGGACGCGCGCGCGGAGCACAGGGAGCACGGAGTCGAGGATCGGCACCTTGCGAATCCGGCCACTCTTCGTCGTACCCTGCCTGCCGCGCGACACCGTCACGATGCGCCTACCCATATCCAAATCGGCAAACTGGAGGTGTAGGAGCTCGTCAAGGCGCATCCCGGTGCCCAGGGCCACAGCCACCATGTCGCGCAGATCGCCGGCGCAGGCGGCGAGTAGCTTCGTCATCTCCTCGCGTGTCTTGATCCAGTTGTGGATCCGATCCGGGTTCTTGATGGCGGCCACGCCCACGCACGGGTTCACCTCGACCCACTCGCGATCGACGAACTCGGCGAACGCCGATGACAGGCACGTCATGATCCCGTTGACCGTCGCCGCCGCGTACTTGGTTGAGAGCCGGTCGCGGAACGCGATGACGTGCGGCTTGCGGATGCGGGCAATGGGTGTCGATCCCAGCTCGCCCACGATGTAGAGGTCCAGGCGCTTGCGATAGATGGCGGCGCTCCGAGACTTCCGATTGTCGAGCGCCTTGATCCACTCGTCGGTGGCATCGCGGAGTGTGCGATCGTTGTCGTGGTCGGTGGGAAGGTCGCCGCGCTTGATCGCGCGCTGCGTGTACTCGTGATCGGCCTCGGCATCCTTGGCCAGCTTCTCCGTCGGGTACGAACCGACGTAGGCGTGGCGTCCACTGGCGCCGCTGTAGACCTGGTACGAAGCATCGCCGCTCTTGCTGACTCGCTTCTTGATCACGATGTACCTCCGCCCGACGGCAACTTGACCGGCCGGCTCACGGCTTCACCGTCCGGGATCCGGCCACCGTCCGGGATCGGGACGCTCGGCGTCCGGCATCCGGCCATGGGGCACGAGCGATCGCGGAGATGCGTGCGGCGCGCACTTTGCTCCTGTTGGCAGGCATGACCACCGCACTCGCCGTCTCTTCCCTTGGTTCGCTCGCTTCGTTTGCCGTCGCCTCGGGCCATCGCCGGGTAGCCGAGTGCTCACTGGCCGACGCCACGATCCTGATCGCGGCTGGAACGGGGCTGGTCCTCTCGTCGCGCCGCGCCCTGGTGCGTTCCCGTTGATCCCGACCCTGGTAAGCCGTCCCTTGCTTCGTCATGTGGTCTCCATCGTCTCCGTTGAGGTGAAAGGTCGAGCGACGCCGCGGTGGAGACGAAACCCCGCCGGTAGCTAGGTCGGCGGTGCGGCGTCGCTCAGGGTCTATTATAGTCTCTTCTCATGCCAGCGGCCGGTCGCGGGGTGCCCGTTGGGCAGTCTCACCGTCGGGGCTTGAGACCCAACAGAGCGGCCTTCCACGTCGGATGACGGGGGCCGCGCACGAGGATGATCGGGCTGGGTAGCGGTGCGCCGCCAGGTTCCAGAGCTGCTAGGGCAGCCCGAACCCGCTCGGCAGCCTCGACCGTTGGGCGCTGGTCGGCAGCGTTCAAAAGCCGCCAGACAGTGCGGCGGCTGATACCGGCCTGCTTCGCCACCGCGACGACACCCGGGCCCGACTCGACCCGCCGACGCAATTCGGCGAGGTACTCGGGATGGACCTCGACTGGGTGCTCGTCCTTGCGGCGCGGGGACATGCTCGTCAGCATCGTAGATCGGGCGGTCGTCGTGGCGGCGCACACGCGGCCTCGTTTTTCACCCTGGAGGGGTGATGGCACCAGTTGCCTCGATCAGCGACGATCGGCAGATGGGGGAAGAGGACATGGACCTCGATGCCGAAGCGCGCGCGCTGGCCAAACAACGGGCCCGTGACACGGGCGCCACGCGCACGATGGAGATCGAGTGCAAGAAATGCCGCCGGGTCACCACGCATGAAGTCGGCGACACGGACGAGGACGGGGTTGCTCTCGCAGCCTGCCTGAGATGCCGCGAACTCGATGCCGAGGCGGCCAAGCTCGTCGAGGCACGGCAGCGTGAACAAGAGATCATTCAACGAGCGAATGCGGCCGGCGGCGCTGCGGTCGCGGCGGGCGCACCCAAGGTCGCCAAGCGGTCCGAGGGCTCCATGATCGCCATCGGCGGAGGAGCTGCTGCTGCGGTCGGTTCGTTCTTGCCGTGGATCACGGCTTTCGGCGGAGTCGTTTCGAAGAGCGGAATAGACGGCTCCGATGGATGGATCACACTCGGTGCCGGAGCGACCGTCGCCATTACCGGACTGACCAACGATGGAAAGAAGGGGATCCGCGTCCTGTGGACGGTCCTCGGCTTGGTCTGCTTGGCTGTCGTCGGGCTCGACTATCTCGACATCCAACAGCGGATCGAGGCGGTCGGTGCTGGCCTCGAGCACGGCGTAGGTCTGTACCTCGCCGGCATCGGCTCGCTGTGCATGGCAATCAGTGGCCTGGTGAAACCCAAGACGTAGGACTATCGCCGAATGGGGAACAACGTCTTGGTCGCCGTCGCGGCCGGTGTGTTTGCCGGCGCGGTCGCGGGTCTTGCTGGTGGCACGCTGGCGGGACTCCTGACCAGGGGAGACTCGAACAAGCGGATCAGCGAACTTGAGCGGCAGGTCAGCGTCGTCCGTGCTGATGACTCCGAGACACGGGACCGCCTCATAGCAGTTCAGAAGACCACCAAGCTGCTGGCCGGCCGCGCGAACGCCTTCTATTGCACCGTCGATCAGGACACCGAGCAGAGCGTTTGCCAGCCCTCGATCGGCGACTGCGTCTACATGGCCAACGTGATGATGGCCACCCACCGCAAACGCATGACTGCCTGCTGGGCGAGCGTTACCGCGTTCTGCACGGCACC
>SXOX01000248.1 GCA_005776585.1 Pseudomonadota bacterium
CAAGACCACGACGATCAAGATGGCGATGGACCTGATTCGACCCTCGGCCGGGAGCATCCGCCTCTTCGGGCACGTCCCGCGGGATCCACGCGCCAAGCACCGCGTCGGCTACCTGCCAGAGCACCCGTACTTCTACGACTACCTCAAGCCACAGGAGATCCTCGATTACTTCGGCCGCCTGTTCGGCATCGAACGCGCCGAGCGCCGGCGCCGCATCGATCGGCTGCTGGAACGGGTGGGCCTCACGGAGGCGAGGAACCGCGCCCTGCGGAAGTTCTCGAAAGGCATGCTCCAGCGGCTTGGCATCGCGTCGGCGCTCATCAACCAGCCGGAGCTGCTGGTGCTCGATGAGCCCTTCAGCGGCCTGGATCCCATGGGCCGCAAGGAGATGCGCGACATCATCTTGGAGGAGAAGCAGCGCGGCACGACCATCTTCTTCTCGTCGCACATCCTGGGCGACGTCCAGCATATGTGCGATCGCGTCGCGATCGTGTCGCTCGGACGCGTCGTGCGTGAAGGCCGCATCGACGACCTGCTGACCGGCGACGTGCGCCAGACGGAGCTCATCGTCGCGGGGATCTCGGCGGAGGCCCGCAACCAGCTCACGACCGAGGGCCTGACGTTGACGGATCTCGGCCGCGCGTCGCGGGTCGTCTGCGCCGCGGATCAGGCCACGTCGGTCATCGCGCGTCTCATCTCGGGCGGCGCCACCATCGAGTCCGTCCAGCCTCATCGCGACTCGCTCGAGGACCTCTTTCTACGGGAGACGCGCCGATGAGCGGCAACCCGGTCGTGCAGAGCCTCGCGCGCGTCCTCGCCGTGGCGCACAACACGCGACGGGAGGCCTACCGAAATCGGGCCTTCCTGACGCTCGTCATTCTGGGCGTCCTGCTGAACGCGGCCGGCTTCCTGCTGTCGCGCCTCGCCCTGCCCTCGCAGCATGCGCGCGTCATCCAGGACTTCGGGTACTTCAGCACGGCGCTCGTCGCCGTCATCACGGCCGGGCTCTCGGGCGTCCTGCTGCTCTACAAGGAGCTCGACAAGAAGACCATCTTCACGATCATCCCAAAGCCCGCAGCCCGACACGAGATCGTCCTCGGGAAGTTCGTCGGGCTCTTCGTCCTCGTCGCCGTCCAGGTAGCCGGCCTCGGCGCGCTGTGGCTGCTCGTGCTGCGATGGAACGGCGCGCTCACCGTCAATGGCACGCCCATCGCCTGGGACTGCGTCAAGGCGCTCGCGCTCGTCATCCTCGAGGCCAGCATCGTCATCGCCGTCGCGCTCCTCTTCTCGAGCTGGACGCGTCCGTTCCTGGCCGGTCTGTTCACCTTTGGCTACTACGTCATCGCGGCCGAGGAGTACCTCATCGAGCAGCACCTGGGCGCACGGCACAGCGCGCTCGCGGAGCCGGGACCGCTGCGGGAGCTCGCCAAGGCGGTGACGTACGCCGTTCCGGACTTGCAGGTCTTCAACGCCTCGCAGCAGCTCGCGCTGGGCATCCACGTCCCGAGCGACTACGTCTTCGCCGCCACCGGCTACGCCAGCGGCTTCGTCGCCGTCTTCCTCGTCCTGGCCATCTGGCTCTTCTCGCGGCGCGACTTCGTGTGAGCCACCCGTGGCTCCGCCGCGTGCTGCCGTGGACGCTGGGCGTCGCGGCGCTCCTGTCTGGCATCTGGCTCAAGGTCCGCGTCGAGGCCGGGCTGTCGTTGGCCCAGGCGACCCAGCTCGATGACGCGGGCGAGGTCGAGCTCGCGATCCTCTGCTACCGCCGCACCGTGCGCTGGTATTCGCCGGGCTCGGGCCCCGTGGAGACCGCCGTCGCGCGACTGCTCGCCATCGGTGACGCCATGGAGCGGCGCGCGGGGACGTCCGGCAAGCCCGCCGACCGCGATCTGGCGCTTCTGGCCTTTCGCGGCCTCCGCGGCGCCCTTCGTGGTACACAAAGCCTGTATCAGCCATACGAAGAGCACTTCCCCGAGCTCGAGCAGCGCATCGCCCGCCTGACGGCCGAGGTCGAGACGGAGCGCACGACGCCAGGCGAGGACGCCGACTTCGCCGCCCGCGAAGCGCGTCACCGGGAGCTGCTGGGCACGACGAACGCGCCGCATCCGGGCTGGTCGCTGCTGGCCGTGCTAGGCTTCCTCGGCTGGGTCAGCGCACTGTTGGCCTTCGCGGCGCGCGGCTTCGACCCGGAGTCCAACCGCGTTCGCCGAGACGTAGCGCTCCGACTCGGACTTGCCTTCGTGGGCTCGCTCAGCGGGTGGGTCCTCGGGCTGGCGCTCGCGTGAGCCGCGGGAGCCGGGTGGGCAAGGCGGGCCGGGTGGGCCGGGTGGGCCGATACCGAATCACGCAGGCGTCGTTGACGCCTGTGGAGCGGGTGGGGTAACTTGGATGAACGCGGAGCTGCGCGTGGCACAAAGCTTGCGACCTCGACAACGTAAACCGTCCCAAGGCGAAGGCATGGTCCTCGAAGTCCACTTCGAGACGGACGTCGGACGCGTCCGCGAAAAGAACGAAGACAGCTTCCTGTCGATGCCTGCGCAGGGCGTCTACGTCGTCGCCGACGGCATGGGCGGCCACAACTCGGGCGAGATCGCCAGTCAGATCTCGGTCGAGGCCATCAAGAGCTTCTACGAGAGCGACGCGACCGATCAGGTCGTGCGGCAGGCGTTCGGCGCCTATCGCACGCTCGCCAACGGGCACGCTGGCGGCGTCACGTTGGACGAGTACCGCCTGCGCCTCGCCTTGGAGGCCGCCAACCTCCAGATCTTCAACACCGCGCGTCGCTACGTGCAGTTTCGCGACATGGGAACGACGGTAGTCGCCGTCCAGTTCGTCAAGAACCGCATCTACGTGGGCTACGTCGGCGACAGCCGCGTCTATCGCGTACGCGACAAGAAGATCGTCCAGCTGACCGAAGACCACTCGCTGGCCAACGAGTACGTCAAGATGAAGCTCCTGCGGAAGGAGGACGTGCCGCGGTTCCCGTACAAGAACGTCATCGTCCGGGCGCTGGGGCTCGGGGCCACGGTCAAGGTCGATACGTTCTACAAGGAGAGCCGGCCCGGGGACTGGTTCCTGCTCTGCTCGGACGGTCTGACCGACCTCGTGCGGGACCCGGAGATTCGCGACCTCATGCTCGGCGGGCGCGACGTGCGCAGCGCGTGTCGGGCGCTGGTCGACACGGCCAACGCGCGCGGCGGCGTCGACAACATCACCGTCCTCGCAGTCCACGTCGCCCGGGCGCGCCCCGTCCGTGGGCGCCGCGGTCACACCACAGGAACCTCACACTCATGATCCGCACGCCCCTCCTGGCTGCTCTCGCGCTCCTGTCGCTCGTCGGTCCGGGGTGCAAGAACCACTGCGAGAAGCTCGTCGACAAGGTCTGCGCCTCCACACCCTCCGATCTCACGGCGTGCGATGGGCTCCCCGCCGAGCCGGACGACAAGCCCAACGCGCGCTGCGAGGCCATTCGACGCTACGCGCTCACGTGCACCAAGGAGCTTCCGGACAAGGCCAAGCAGGCCACGGCGGAGGATCTGGTGGCGTGCAAGGCCAACCTGGAGATCGCGCGCGAGCTCGAAAAGGCGGCCCAGTAGATGGCGGCATCGCCGCCGATCCAAGGACGCGCATTCGGAAAATATACGCTCATCGAGCGTATCGGCTCGGGCGGCATGGCCGAGATCTGGCGCGCGAGCCTGCGCGGGGTCGACGGCTTCGAGAAGATCCTCTGCCTCAAGCGGATCCTGCCTCAGTACGCGCGCAATCGGTCGTTCATCACGATGTTCGTCCAGGAGGCCAAGCTCTGCAGCGTCCTCCATCACCCTAACATCGTTCAAATCTACGAGCTCGGCGAGTACGAGGGCGACTACTTCATCGCCATGGAGCTCGTCCAGGGCATGGATCTGCTGCGGCTGCTGACGCGCGCGAGCAAGCTCGGTGTTCGGATTCCGGCCGAGATCTGCCTGTTCGTCATCTCGGAGGTGTGCAAGGGCTTGAGCTACGCCCACACGGCGTCGGACAACGCCGACAAGCTTCTGAACATCGTTCACCTCGATGTCTCGCCATCGAACATCCTCCTGTCCAATCAGGGCGACGTGAAGCTCACGGACTTCGGCGTCGCGCGCGCGCAGCTCGAGGACGAGCGCGGGGGCGGCTCCGGGGATCGGCTCAAGGGCAAGCTCGGCTACATGTCGCCGGAGCAGGTGACGGGAAAGCCCATCGATCGCCGGAGCGACCTTTTTTCAGTCGGTATCATTCTTTATGAAATGTTTACGCTGAAGCGCTTGTTTCTCGGCAAGACCGACCTCGAGACGCTCACCAACATCCGCGACGCGGACATCGAGCCCCGGCTGGCGCGCCACTCCTACATCCCGCCGCCCGTTCAGGACATGCTGCGCAAGTCCCTCGCCCGTAACCCGGACTCGCGTTACCAGTGGGCCGAGGATGTCGAGGAGGTCATCGACGCCTACCTCTTCGACCATCGCACGCGCGTGACCCGCCAGTCGCTGGCCGCCTTCATTCGCGAGCTCGACGGGAAGGGCAGCGACGTGAACGTGCGACGCTCGTCGCCATCACCGGTGGCCCTGCCGCCCGTCGCCGCGCCACGGGCGAGTGAATCGCCGCCCGCGGGAGTGCCCGATGGCGAGATGGAGCCGGTCGCCGAGCCGACCAAACAGCCGCATACGCACCAGCGGCCGGAGCGGCAGACGCCGGTGAAGAAGCGCATCCCGGTGCTCGAGCCGCGCGCGGGCGTCGCGACCTTCGAGTTTCGGCATACCGACGGCTCCACGTTCGGCCCCGTCACGGTGACCAACGTGCGCTCGCTCGCGCAGACACACGCCATCTCCCCCGACGAGCTCGTCCGCATCGACGGCGGGCGGTGGGTCGCAGTGCGCGAGGTCCCCGAGCTCCAGGATCTCCTTCCGGCGAACTTCCTCCGCGAGCCGGTGCCCGCCAACGAGACCGGTCCCTTTGGCTCGACGACCGGACCCAAGCTCATCTACCAGCATGCGCGCGAGCAGCGCTCCGGTAGGCTCAAGGTCATTCAAGGCACGGCGACCAAAGAGGTCTTTCTCCGGCGCGGCAAGGCGATCCATATCACCTCGAGCCGCAAGGGCGAGCTCCTCGGGTCGCTCATCGCGCAGAAGGGGCTGATCGACCTCCAGAAGCTCGCCGATGCGATGCATCAGGCCCGCGCGCAGCGCTTGCCGCTCGGCGACATCCTCGTGCGCATGGGGCACATCAGCCAGAACGAGATCGTCTCGCTGCTGGAGGAGCAGTTCCGCGAGCGCTTCTTGAGCCTGTTCTCGTGGCACGATGGCCGATACGAGTTCTTCGAAGGGCAGCAGCCGGGCTCGGAGGTCGTGCCGTTCCTGCTCGACCTGGTCCCGGTCGTGACCGAGGGCATCCGCCGTCACTACGCCGTGGCTGGGCTCGAGGAGATCATCGCGCCCTATCACAACAAGACGATCCGCCTCGTGTCCACGCCCCCCTTCGACATGTCACGCCTGCGGCTCACGCCCCGCGAGGCGCGCTTTCGGGCCATGCTGGAGGAGCGCCCGACGCAGGTCGCCCACCTGCTCGGGACCGTGCGCGAGAAGGCCGACGATCGAGCGGCGCTGCTGTTCGTGTTGTTCGTGCTCATGCAGAGCGAGCACATCCGCATCGGTTGAGCTGTTGCTCTGCCAAACTTTGGCTAGAGAAAACGCTCCATCTCCCGCACGCCGTCGGAGGCGCGGGACTCACCGAACCGATAGTCCGGGTCGAGTAGCCCATCGATGTGGTTCATGACGACCTCGGTGGCTGCCTGAAAGGCCGCGCCGTGGTCGCGGGTGGCAGCGTGCGAGAATGGCGCGAACGGCGACGTAACGCGATGCGGGCCGAGCTCTGGACCGTCGAGCCGCAGCGGCGCACCGATCCGATAGACGATCGGGCCGCCCTTCGAGAACGGCGAGCCGCCGGGGTAGCAGCCGTCGGAGCCGTTGCAGCCGACGGGGACGATGTCCACGCCCAGATGCTGCGCGACCTGCATCAGGCCGGTCAGGCCGCGCGCAAGGCGCTTCGAGCGGGTGCCCTGCGGGAACACGAGGACGTGACAGTCGTGGAGGGTGAGCGCGTCATGTGTGAGCCGCACGACCTCGCCCATCATCTGGTCGAAGAGCTGGTCGAAACCCGCCAAGAAGACCTCGGGCGTGCTCCCGGCGTAGAGGCGTCGCACGCCGTCGCCGTCGGACCCCTCCGGTGGCACACCTTGGCCGCGGCGGTCCACGAGATCGCGCAGGAGCCGGTACTCGTCCTTGGTCGGCGGGCGCCCGACGACGCGGCGAAACTCGGTCGAGATGACGTAGCCACGGGACGGGAGCGGGATGTTGTTGGTCTGGTCCATGAACCAGCCCATCCAGCCGGTCTCGTAGTACTTGCCCTTCACCCACGTCGCCGTAAATCGCATTCCGCGACGAAACATCGCGTACTGGAACGGCCAGTAGTTGTAGCGGTCGGTGTGGTTCATCGCGATGAAGACCGGGCGACAGGTCTGGAGGTGCTCGAGGCCCTCCAACGTGATGTCGGTCTTTCGAGGAAACGCGTAGTCGAACCGGAGCCCCAGGTTGGCGACCAGGACCTGGCCCATGGGGCGGCGCGACAGGCGAATGCGCTGAAGTCGTGCGAGGTCGAGCATGGGGCGCGACGTAGCACGATTGGGGGTTTTTCGGCAACGGGGGCCGCTCGCGTTCACTGCCGGGTTGCCGAACGACGGATTTCCTGTAGAAACGCCCGCCATGTCGCGCTTTCATTGCCAGCATTGTGACAAGCCGTTCGACGTCGCCGATGGCGACTCGCTGCGTTGCCCGACCTGCCTTCGCACGAGCGGCCTCAGCGCCGCGGGAGGGCCCACGGCGGGTGGCCGCAGCCCGATGATCCCGGTCGCGGCCGGCCTGGTCGTTCTCGTCGCGGCGGGAGCTGGCGCGTGGTGGTTCTTCGGCAAGAAGGACTCCGTCGAGGCGACGCCCTCGGCACCGGCCCCGGGGCGTACGGTGGTGGACTCGCCGTCGGTCGGAGCAAGTCCAGCGGTCTCCGGCACGGGAGCCACGGCCCCCGCATCGCCCGTCGCGCCGACGGCCGAGGGCGCAGTTGCCGCCTTTGCGAAAGCAGCGATCGGTGCCACCGCACCGGAGAAGCTTGCCGCATTGGCCAAGGCGCTGACCGCCAAGGTCACGCCGATGCCCGTGGATCGCTTGTTGGGCCGTGACGTCCTGCGCCCGGCCGCGCTCGCCGGCGCCCTCGAGAAGGCGACGGCCGAGTCCAAGCTCGCGGTGACCGGAGTCGAGGCTGGAGCGTTCCTGCTCGCGACGGCTCAGGCGGCCGGACTGTCAGCCGCACCCAGCGTGATCGTCCCTGCGGGCGGCGGTCGCTGCGTGCTGCGTCTCGTGCGCCTCGGCGTGCAGTTGGCGGAAGGCGCCACGGCGATCGACCCGCTCACGGGCCTGGAGTCCGCGGCGACCACCGTCTCCAAGGACGCGCCGGAGAGCTACCTGCTGGGGCTCGAGTCCATGCGCAAGGTCGAAGAGCACGCGCTCGACGCGGCGGCGGAGCTGGTGTCCAAGGCCATGATCCCGCTGGCGGACGACCCGGCCCTGAAGATGCTTCACGGCCAGCTTGCCACCCTGCGCGGCGCTCCGGACGCCGGCTTCGAGGAGATGGCCGCGGCCGTCACCGTGGGTGCCGACGCCGCGAGCCACTTTCAGCTCGGCGTGGCCTATCTCCAGGGCGAGAAACAGTTTAAGGCCTTCGAGGCGTTCAAGCGGGCGACGGAGCTCGATCCCAAGTACGCCGAAGGCTGGGCGGCGCTCGGCCAAGTCACGCTCGACCGCCTCGAGACCGCCGACGAAGCACAGAAGGCCGCGGTCAACGCGGAGCTCGATGGCATCGAGAAGGCGCTGCTCGCCATCGCCGCCGACGCCCCGGGGCTCTTCGAGCTGCGGATCGAGCGGCTCGCGCTCGGCGGCAAGGTGGACGAGGCGGTCACAGAGGCCAAGGCGTTGGTGGAGAAGCATCCCACGCGCGCCTCGCTGCTCACGCTCCTGGCCTCGCTCCTCGAGAAGAAGGGCGACTCGGACGGCGCGGCCGCTGCGCTCGAGAAGGCCGCGACCCTGGAGGGCGCCGACGCGCTGCCCCTGCTCAAGCTGGCCCAGATGCGCGCAGAGGCGGGCAAGATCGACGAGGCCATCGCGGCGCTCGAGAAGGCCCGCGTCAAAGCGCCTCACGACCCGGGGATCCTCATGCAGCTCGCGGGCGCCTATCAGCACGCGGAGAAGTCCGACAAGGCCATCGAGGTCGCGACCGAGCTGGAGAAGCGGTTCCCCGAGGTCATGGAGGGCACCGCCATGCTCGCGCAGCTGCTGGTCGCCAAGGGCGAGACCGCCAAGGCGACCGAGACGCTCGAGCGCGGCCTCAAGCGGGACCCGAAGTCTATCCCGCTGTACATTATATTATACATGGTCCATGACCGCGCCAACGAGACGGCCAAGGCGGACGAGGTGATGAAGCGGCTCCTGGTCGTCGATCGCGACGGGCGGATGCACGTCGCCGGGCAACTGCTCAAGGCGCAGGCGCTCGACAAGGCGTTGGCGCTCATGGAGGCGGAGCTCAAGGAGCACCCCGAGCGCATCGAGGTCTCCATCGCGCTGTCACAGATCTATCGGAGCCTGGACAAGAAGGACGACGTCGAACGCATTCGCAAAGCTGCGATCGAGCGCGCGGCGGACAAGGACGCGGCCAAGAAGCGGATCGACGAGGCGCTCGCCGAGGTCGACACGCAGCGCGCCAAATCCGCAGAGGCACCCGCTCCCGAGGCGCCCGCTCCCGAGGCGCCCGCTCCCGAGGCGCCCGCTCCCGAGGCGCCCGCTCCCGAGGCGCCCGCTGCGCCGTGACCCCGGCCGCGCTCGCTCCGCTGCTGCGCGCAGGACTCGCTGCGGTCGAGGTCCCGCTGGTCGAGGCCTGGCTCGCACCGTTGGCCGCGCACCTGACGTTGCTCGCCGCGTGGGCGCCGCGCGTGAACCTCACGTCCGTCGGGGTTGGACCGGATGCCGTCGAGCGCCACGTGGTGGACTCGCTGGCGCTGCTGCGACTGGCGTCGGTGCGTGAGTCGCGAGGCCCGGCATGTGACGTGGGCTCGGGGGCCGGCTTCCCCGGCATACCGCTCGCCATCGCGCGACCCGACCTGGAGGTCACGCTGCTCGAGCCGCGTCAGAAGCGCGTCGCGTTCCTGCTCTCGGTCGCCGGCGCGTTGAAGCTGCCGAATCTGCACGTTCGCCAAGGTCGCCTGCCGGACGCCGCGCTGGACGGCCGTTTTGCGCTGGCGTTGAGCCGCGCGACGTTTCCGCCCGAATCCGTTGCCGAGCACCTGGGCCCCTTGCTGACCCCGGACGGCCACATCGCCGTGATGGCAGCGGTCGCACCAGAGCGTCCGGGAGCGCTCGCGCCGCTAGCGCTGGTCGAGGAGACTCGCTTCACGCTGGGCGCGGCCCCCCGCTGGATCGGCGTCTTCAGCCAACCAGGGGGCTAGTGCAACACCTCGGGCGGCGCGCCGATGGCGATGGTGCCAAACTTCTGCTCGAAGAGCTTGACGTTCTCGTTGAGCGCCACCAGCAGCTGCTTGGCGTGGCGCGGCGAGCAGATGACGCGTGAGCGCACCTTGGCCTTGGGCTGCTGCGGCTGCACGTAGATGAAGTCCAGGACGAACTCCGTCTCGTTGTGGTTGATCATCGCGAGGTTGCAGTACTGGCCCTGGGCGACGTCGTCGTCGAGCTGAATCTGAATCGCGACGGGCTGCTGCGGCTGCTGTGGCTTGGGTGCGTTCTGTGACATGGGCCAAACCTTGCGCGCGGAGCGCAAAAGCGCAAGGGGCGGAGGCCATTTTGGGGCGATTCGGGGCAAATCGGCGTGACTCGGCGGAACTCGGCCGGACTCGGGCGGCCCGGTCGGCGTTGACACGCGCGGGCCGGCCCGCTTGAATCGGCGCCCGCAGACGACTGGAGGCACCATGACACGCAACGGCGGCCGCTTCATCCTCG
>SXOX01000249.1 GCA_005776585.1 Pseudomonadota bacterium
CATCGGCGCGCGGCTCTTCGTCATCGTCGGCGTCGCCACGGCGCTCTCGTTTTATTTGTACACAGATCAATACAAGACGATGGAGGCGCTGCTCCTCATCGTCGAGAAGGTCGAGGGGCTCACGACCAAGAACCTCTTCTTATCGCTGCCCTTCTTCATTGCCGCCGGCGTGGTCATGACCCAAGGCGGCATCGCGCGCCGATTGATCGCGGTCGCTCGCGCCATGGTGGGCTGGCTCCCGGGCGGGCTGGCCATCGCGACCGTATTTGCGTGCGTCATCTTCGCGGCCATCTCCGGCAGCTCTCCGGTCACGCTCATCGCCGTTGGCGTCGTGATGTTCCCCGCCCTGTCGGCCTCGGGCTACCCCGAGAACTTCTCGCTCGGCATCCTGACGACCGCCGGGAGCCTCGGCTGCCTCGTGCCGCCGGCGATCTCCATGCTCATCTACTCGATCTCGGTCGGCGGCAACGCGGCCATCAAGCCCGACGATCTCTTCCTCGCAGGCCTCGTTCCCGCGCTCCTCATCGCGGGCCTGCTCTGCGTCTACGCGGCGTGGGTGGGGCGCGGCATCCCGCAGTCGCGCGAGCCGTTCGAGTGGAAGAAGCTCAAAGCCGCGCTCTACGAGGGCAGCTTCGCGCTCGTGCTACCCGTCATCATCCTCGGCGGCATCTACACGGGCATGTTCACACCGACCGAGGCCGGGGCCGTCGCTCTCGTCTACTCCATCTTTTGCACGACCTTCATCTATCGAGACATGACCCTGTCCAAGCTGCCGGATCTCTTCGCGGAGTCGGCCACGCTGATTGGCAGCCTCATCCTGATCGTGACGCTCTCGTTCGGCCTCAACGACCTACTGCAAGAGGTGCGGGCCGGCGAGTACCTCATCCGCAAGCTCATCGCCGCGGACCTCTCGCCGTTTGCGTTCTTCATGTTCGTCAACGTCGTGCTCATCGTGCTCGGCGCGCTGATGGATTCCATCTCCGCCACGCTCATCTTCGCTCCGCTGCTCGCGCCCATCGCCATGGACGTCTACGGCATCGACCCGTTGCACTTCGGCGTCGTCTTCGTCGTCAACATGGAGATCGGCTACCTGATGCCGCCGGTGGCGACCAACCTGTTCGTCGCCAGCGCCGTCTTTCAGCGCCCCTTCGGGCAGGTCACCCGCGCCGTGATGCCGACGCTCGGCATCGTCTGCGGAGCGCTCATCCTCTGTATGTACGTCCCGACCATCTCCAAAGCGGCCGTCAACTGGAAGAAGGACGCCCCCATCTATGAGGCGTTCCCGTGGACGAAGCCGGACGTCGAGTTCGACGAGGACACGGGCACCGTTCGCAAGAAGAAGCCGGCCAAGGCACCGCGCGCAGCACCGGGAGCGACACCCGCGGGGACGACGACGGGCGGCTCCGAGGCAACGACGGGCAGCGGCACGACCGGGGGCGCCTCCGGGACCACGGGCGGCTCCGAAGGCACGACCAGCGGCGACTCGCTGGATGACCTGACCAACGAGGCCGAGAAGGCCGGAGCGCCGGAGAGTGGCGGCGACTCGCTGGACGACCTGACCAACGAGGCCGAAGAGGCCGGTGAGAAGGCCGGACCCGACGAGCCCGCGCCAGAGCCCACGCCAGAGCCGACACCCGAGCCACCCACGCAGCCGTGACGCCGCTGGCGTGCGCCTCCTGGCGTGCAGTTTCTTGTCGGTGGTGAATTCATCTACACTCATTCTTGGACGGCTCGGGCAACCAAGTACCCCGACCACGGCGGCGCACGCGGTTTTGGCGGGCGCGCGACGAGGCACCAAACTTGCAGTGAATGGCACGACCTCGGCTATGGACCGAGGAGGCGCGAGCGGGGATCGAGCGGGGATGAGGCGGATCATGCGGGAAGTGCGGAATTCACTCGGCGGAGCGACGCTCCGGGCTCTCGGCTGGCTCATGAGTGCGGTGCTCGGCGCAACGCTCGTCGGCTGCGGACTCGGCGAAGGCTTCTCATCGAACAAGGCCGCGGACACGACGCTCCCGTCGCCCGATAGCAGCACGACCGACGCCGGCGACGCGAGCCCCAAGACAGACACTGGCCCGACGCTCATCCCGAACACGCTCTCGATCACGAACGTCACGCCGATCGATGGTCCCACGGGGGGCGGCACCCTCGTCGTCATCGAGGGGGCCAAGTTCGAGGCGCAGAGCAAGGTGTTCTTCGGCTCGTCGCCCTCGCCTGAGGTCCAGGTCCTGTCGAACCTCGTCATCCACGCGCGCACGCCGCCGCACAAGCCGGGCGGCGTCGATCTGACCATCAAGACCCCCACCGGCGGCGTGGTTACCAAGAAGGACGCGTTCATCTTCCGCGATCCGCTGTCGGTCACCGCGATCGAGCCGGCGCAAGGCCCTGCGGCGGGCGGCACGCCCGTGGTCGTTCGGGGTCAAGGCTTCACGAGCGATACGCGCATCCTCGTCGGCGGGCGGCTGCTCATCAACCTGGCGGTCGTGGGCAGCGACACCGTGCTCGGGATCACGCCTGCGGGCCTGGCGGGCCACGTGGACCTCATCGCCGTCACCGGCTGGACGAGCACGGTCGTCGCCGACGGCTTCCGCTACACGGCGGCGCCGACGCTCACGCAGGTCTCGCCCGTGACGGCCCCCGCAGGTGCGCCCGTCACGCTCACGCTCGTGGGCTCGGGCCTGCTGCGCGACGCGGTCGTCACGGTCGGCGGCGTCGTGGCGTCCCTCTCCGACGGCGATGGTGCAGGCGTGCTCCACGTCACGGCGAACGCGCCCGTCGCGGGACCCGCCGACGTGGTCGTCTCCACACAGGACGGCAGCGCGACGTTGAAGGAGGGCGTGACGTTCCTTGGGCCGAACGTGGGCGCGGGCGCGCTCACCATCCTCGCCGCGACGCCGAGCTCCGGACGCTCCGAGGGCGGCGACCTCGTCACGTTGGTCGTGGGCGGTCCGTTCTCCATGCAGCCGGAGGTCCGCTTCGGCGAGGCGCTGGCGACGCTGACCAACGTCGACGCGGAGGCCCGAACGGTGTCGGTGCGGACGCCCGCGGGCACGGGACTCGTCGACCTCAGGCTCTCGGCGGACGGCACCACCGCCACGCGCGCCGGCGGCTTCCGCTACCTCGCGCTGCCGACCGTGGACCGCATCAAGCCCGCTGCGGGCCCGATGACGGGCGGAACGCTCGCGACCATCGAAGGGTCCCGCTTCGAGGGCGTCCTGTCGGTGACCATCGGTGCGCTCCCGGCCATCGTCCGGGCCGCCTCGGCCACCAGCCTCGACATCGAGGTCCCCGCAGGGAGCCCGGGCCCCGCCGACGTGCGCGTCATCACGGCCCAAGGCGAGAGCGTGCTGCTGAACGGTTTCGACTACCGCCCGCTCGCAGGACCGGAAATCTACGCAGTCCACCCCATCCTCGGCTCGATCGCGGGCAACACGCTCGTCCACATCTACGGCGCCGGGCTGTCGGCCACGGGCAACGGCACCACGTCGATCAAGTTCGGTGACAAGGCCGGCGGCAAGCTCGCCGCGGTCAGCACGGCGCATCTCACGGTGCGTGCGCCCAAGGCCAAGGCCCCGGGTGCGGTGGACGTCGCGCTGGCGGTCGGGTCCACGACCCGCACGTTGAATGATGGCTACACCTACTTCGACCCCACGTCGCCGTACGGCGGCTCCTGGGGCCCCAAGATCCGTGGAACGGTGAACGTGACCGTCCTCGACATCTACGAGACCAAGCCCATCGCGGGCGCCTTCGTGATGATGTGGGCGGACCCGTCCACGCCCTTCCGGGGCTACACCGATGATCGCGGTCAGATCACGTTCAGCGATCCCAGCATCCAGGGCCCGCAGATGGTGACGGCCGCCAAAGAGCAGTATTCGGCGATGAGCGTCGTCGCCTATGACGCCGAGAACGTCAACGTGCACCTCATCCCGTGGTCTCCGCCGACGCCACCCTCGACTGGCGGCGGTGGCGGCCCGGATGTGCTGCCCTTCGCGGAGCTGCGCGGCGCGGTGTTCGGCCTCGGCAAGTGGATTCCGCCCGTGCCCAAGCCTTGCAGCTTCCAGCTGACCAAAGGGGGGCTCGTCGGAGCGCAAGGCACCTCGAACTGCCAGGTCTGCGCGTCGGACGTGGACTGTGGTCCGTCGGCCAGGTGCCTCGACATCGCCAGCGAGGGCAAGCACTGCTCGTCACTCTGCGCGCTCGACTCGGAGTGCCCTGGCGGCTACGTCTGCCGCGGCAACGCGGGTCCGGGGCTCCTCTCCTGCATTCCGGATCCCGGGACGGCCACCGCCTACTGCCAAGTCACGCACGACCGGCCGTGGGAGTCACCGCCGGCGGTCCAAACCCCCATCTTTCCCGGAGATGACGGCTCGCGCGCATGGCTCGACCCCGATGGGACCTTCATCATGAAGACGCGTCCCGGCGTCATGGCCATCCTGTGCATCGGCGGGCTCATCCGGGATCCGGACAACCGGGTCGGCTCGTTCTTGCCCGTGGTCATGGGCATCCGCCGCCAGGTCGAGCCCTCTCCTGGCCAGACGCTCGAGCACCTCGACGTGCAGCTAGACATCCCGCTGTCGAAGACGGTCCCCATTCGCCTCGACGGCGCTCCCGAGACCCATCGGCCGTACGGGTCGCTGGCGGAGCTGCCCACGACGTCTGAGCTCCGCGCCGCGCTCAACTTCGGCGCCGAGGGCACCTGGGAGATCCCCTTCGTCCAGCAGGCCAGCATCAGCCGCTTCGCGCTGGCCTACCAGCCGCAGAACCTCCAGGGCAAGCTCGAGGGCGTCAGCTACGACTTCTGGGCGACCGTGCGGGGCTCCGGCCAGGCGGAGAGCGGCACGCGCGCCGATCGCGTGAAGGTCCTCGACGTCGACCGGATCTTCGCCTTCGCCGACGGTGGCTGGGCGAGCGTGACCTCGGGCGTGACGCGCGACATTCGCGCGATGTGGGGTGACGCGCCAAACAACGTCTGGGCTGTCGGTGATGGCGGCTTCATCGCGCACGCCAAGAAGGCCAATGTCTGGGGGCCGCAGGCGAGCCCGACCACGATGAACCTCAACGCGGTCTTCGGGACCTCGGAGAAGGTCGTCTACGCGGTGGGCGACTTCGGCACCGTCGCACGCTTCGACGGCGTCTCGTGGAAGCTCGAGCCCTCCCCGACGCTCGCGCACCTCACCGGTGTGAGCGGCACGAGCGGTGACGCGGTGGTGGCCGTCGGCGATGGCGTCGTGCTGCAGCGCGGCGGCAGCACGTGGTCGCTCGTCCCGGGCGCGCCGAAGACCGTGCTGCGCAGCGTCTGGATGCCCAAGCCCGGTGTCTTCTGGGCCGTCGGCGACGATGGCAAGGTCTGGCGCTACGACGGGACCTGGTCGTCGGAGACGTTGGGCAAGGGCATCGGACTCCGCGCGATCGCGGGCCGGACATCGGTCGATCCATGGCAGGTCGCGGTCGTGGGCGCCGTCGGCAGCGTGTTTACGCTCACGGCCAAGGGCACTTTCGAGCAGGTGGACGTGCCGACGACGGAGGACCTCTTCGCCGTGGCGATCGCGTCCAACGGAACGCTCATCGCGGGCGGTGCGCGCGGCACCGTGCTGCGCTTCGACGGCCAGGGCTTCAGCAGCGCTACGACCCCCAAGTACGCGGGTGACCTCCTCGCCGTGGTGGCGTTCGCCGATCCCACGGCCGCGGGGCTCGCGGCGGGACCGCAGGTCGTCAGCCTCGGGCCCATGCTCCAGTTCCCCGAGATCCACGAGCCGGTCGCCATCGCGGGGGACGGCACGGCCGTCTTCACGTATCACCTCGACTGGACGTCCAAGCCGGGGGCCATGCCCACGTTCAACTACGTCGAGATGAGCTACCAAGACTTCCCGGTGTGGTGGACCATCGTCAAGGCCGATGACCAGGACGTCGACTTTCCGAACCTGCCGGTCATCGAGGGAATCAACCCCTTCCCGGGCCCAGGCCACGTGCTGCGCCTCAATCGCGTGCTCAAGCCTGGTGTCGACGTCGACAACTTCGACTTCTGGGACATGTACGACGGCGGCTCGTGGAAGAGCTGGGCGACCGACGCGATCCCGTTCGATCCCATCTAGTTCCAGGCAACACCCTCCTAACGACCGGAGCGGAAGCCCCAGCGGCGTTCGAGCTGCTTCGGGAGGCGGAACGACACGTCCTTGAAGTGCCGCTTCTCTGCGCAGATGCCCTTCATGGTCTCAACGATGGCCCAGCCAACCGTGCGATGCACGATCGGGGGCACGGTGACGAACTTGGACACGGTACGGAAGAGCGCAGCCTGAAGCGCGATGTAGTGCCGGAGGCGGCCTGCGGGCTCGAGGCCCAGATGACGCGTGCAGTCGGCGGGCAGCAGGTGCCACATCATGGCCACCGGGAGGCCGTCGAAGAGCGTACCGGGGACGTTGCGACGCATCGCGTCGATGAGCGAGACCGACAGCCGGTGCCCGGCGGGTGACTTCCCGAACTGGCGCGCGCGAATCGCGGTCATGAGGTCGTGCGCATCGGCTACGTCGCGAGGCACCACGTCGTCGTCCAGGCCGAGGAAGTGCGCGGCGAGGCGCCAGACGGCGTAGAAGTCCTCGCGCTGCGCGGAGGTCAGCGGCAGCCCGAAGGCCTCGAGCGCATCGAGCACCACGACCGAGAACGCCATCAGCGTCCCCGCGAGGTCCTCCTGGTTGATGGGCGTGCCGAGCGCCGCGACGTCCCACGGGTCGCGACTCTCGCTCAGGATCATGTGGCGAATCGCCGCGTGCATCAGCCGCACCTTTTGACACGTGCGGATCGCGCGGCCGTCTGCCTCGAACCCGCCGGTGTCGAGCACGTCGAAGACCAGCTGGGCCGTCTCCAAGATGCGGCGGTCGATGCGCTTCTGGGACGACAGCCGACCCGACTCGAGGAGCACGCGGGCGCCCCGAAAGGCGCAATACGACTGCGGCAGCGACGAGCAGAACAGGGCCGCGGCCACGAACGGGCCATACTCCTCGAAGACGACCTGCCCGCGGGCGATCTGCGCTTTGTCCAGGCGCGCCGGGAGCGCGTCGGTCACATGAAAGTAGGCCTCGACGCTGTCCGGCAGGGCCGCCGGGATGGGGTCGTCCGAGCGCGCGAAGCGCTCGAACAGATGTGACGCGCGCTCCAGGCTCCCGGTCGTGAACAGCTTGGCCACGACCGCGTCGGCGACGGGATCGCCTTTCATACGCTTTGTGTCGAGAAAACAATCCGTCCATCGTCCGTAATTGGCCATCATCGTCCTCCGCTTCGCTTCCCGGCGACCATAGACGCCGTCGAATCCAGCGTCAACCCCCCAGAGTCGGCCTAGTTGACCGTGGGACGAGCCCGTGCAAGGTAGCCCGCATGAACGCTCGCTTTGGCGCCACTGATCGTCTGGTTCCCGTCATCGGTCAAGGCACCTGGCAGGTCGCATCGCGCGGCGCGGCGGCAGACGAGGTCGTGCGGACGTTGCAGCGCGGGCTGGACCTCGGGCTGACCCACGTCGATACGGCCGAGCTCTACACCGGAGCGGAGGCGCTCGTCGCCAAGGCCATCGCCGGGCGCCGCGACGCCGTGTTCCTCGTGAGCAAGGTCCACCCACGAAACGCGTCGCGGACCGGCACCATCGCCGCGTGCGAGCAGAGCCTGAGGCGGCTCGGGACGGATCATCTGGACGTCTACCTGCACCACTGGCCTGACGGCAGCCATCCCATCTCGGAGACCATGGCTGGGCTGCACGCGCTCGTTCAGGCGGGCAAGACGCGCCACATCGGCGTCAGCAATTATGACGTACCGGAGCTCGAGGAGGCGCTGGCGGCGCTCGACGGCGTGCCTCTCGTGTGCAATCAGGTGCTCTACAACCTGGACGAGCGCGGCATCGAGCCCGCGGTCCTCCCTTGGTGCGAGGCGCATGACGTCGCCGTCGTCGGCTACACGCCCTTTGCCAACCAGCGCATGTTCCGCCCGGGCGTGCGGGGCTTCGACGTCCTCGACCGCATCGCGACGCGCCTCGGCCGCACCCCGCGCCAGGTCGCGCTTCGCTTCCTCACGCGGCGGCCGAGCCTGTTTGCGATTCCCAAGGCCTCGAGCCTCGCGCACGTCGAAGAGAACGCCGGCGGTCAGGACTTCGACCTCACCGTCGAGGACATCGCCGCCATCGACGGCGCGTTTCCGGGCGTGCCATGAGCCCGGCCTCGCTCGGCACGTTTCCAGGCGGCTTCGGCGGGCGCTTCGTGCCCGAGACGCTCATGCCCAACCTCATCGCGCTCGACGCGGCCTGGCGCGAGGCCGCGGCGGATCCCAGCTACCGCGCCGCGGTCGACCGGGCGCTGCGCGAGTACGTCGGGAGGCCGACGCCGCTCACGTTCGCCGAACGGCTCACCCGCCACGCGGGAGGCGCCCGGGTCTTCCTCAAGCGGGAGGACCTCTGCCATACGGGCGCACACAAGGTGAACAACTGCATCGGCCAGGCGCTGCTGGCCAAGCGCATGG
>SXOX01000250.1 GCA_005776585.1 Pseudomonadota bacterium
CGCCTTCGACCTGCTGTTCATCACGGCCGGGCTGCGCTTCAGCTCGACCTACGTGGACGTGGGCCTCGCGGCGCAGTTCCCGCTGACCAAGAAGGACCCGTCGGCCTATGGTGCTGTGTCGAACCTCCAGTTCGGCAGCCCTTCGGACTTCAACATCCTGCTCACCGCCGCGTTCGGGTTCTGAAGCTGGCTTGCCGAGCATAATGCTTGGCTGCATAATGTTGCGGTGAACTTCATCGACCGTGGTCCGGAGCTCGCTCGCCTCACCCGATTGGCCACGGACCCGCAAGGTGGCCTGGCCGTGGTGTGGGGTCGCCGTCGCGTCGGCAAGACGCGGCTCCTGCTGGAGTGGGTTCAACAGACCGGAGGCGTGTACTGGATGGCCGACGAGTCGGCGGCGCCCGTACAGCGACGCGCGTTTGCCGAGACCCTCGAGCTGCGCCTGCCGGGCTTTGGGCAAGTCGAATACCGCGACTGGCGGTCGCTGCTTCAGCGACTGACGCAGGACGCGGCGTCACGGGGCTTCCGAGGTCCGGTCGTCATCGACGAATTGCCCAACGCCGTGCGCGTCTCGCCGGAGCTCCCAGGCCTGCTCCAGCACTTCGTCGACCACGAACTCCCGCGTACGGGTCTGGCGTTGGCCGTCGCTGGATCGAGCCAACGCATGATGCAGGGCCTGGTCTTGGACGCAAACGCACCGCTGTTCGGTCGAGCGCGCGAGGCGATGGCCCTGCGCGCGATTCCGGCCGGGTATCTCAGCGCAGCGCTAGGTCTTCCTGAGCCGACCGCCTCGGTAGAGGCGTGGGCGTGCTGGGGAGGCGTTCCCCGCTATTGGGAGTTGGCTGCGCCGTTCACCGACCTACGTGACGCAGTCCATGCGCTCGTGCTCGACCCGCTGGGTCCGCTCTTCGATGAGCCCGCGCGGCTCCTGCTGGAGGAACAGCCGCCAGCGACTGCGCTCCGACCGCTCCTTGACGCGATTGGCGCTGGCTGCCACCGGGTCTCTGAGATTGGGGGGCGCATCGGTCAGCCCGCGACCTCGCTCGCACGCCCCCTGACGCGACTTCAGGAGCTCGACCTGGTCATCCGAGAGACGCCATTCGGCGAGCCCCCGCGCTCGACCAAGCGCGCGCTCTACAAGCTCGCAGATCCCTTTCTTCGCCTGTGGTTCCAGGTCGTGGGGCCCAGGCGGTCAGTGCTCATGCAGGTTCCCCGGCAGGCGCGGCTTTCACTGCTCGACGCGGCGTTGCCGCGCCTGACCGCATTCGCCTGGGAGGAGCTCTGTCGCGCGGCCGTTCCGTACCTGGCCGACACACTCGGCGAACAGTACGGCCCAGCGCAGCGATATTGGCAGGGGTCCGGGCCAGAGTGGGACCTCGTGGCGACGTCGCTCGATGGCCGCTCTCTGCTGCTTGGCGAGGTCAAGTGGAGTTTGAGCCTCGACCCGAGCGAGGTCGCGCGCGACCTGCGGCGCAATGGCCTGCCGCCGGGATTGGATCGGCCTGGCGTGCGAGTTCAGCGCGCGGTGTTCATTCCGGACGCGCGCGGCCGGCGCGCTGGCGACGCGATCGTCGTTGACGCCAGTCAGGTGCTCGGCGCGTTGCGTTGAGGTCGTCGCCCAGTTTCTCCGTCCGCGTCGGGCTCATTGCCAATGTCCGGCCCATCGAACCGTCCTTCCAACGCGTGTAGCCTGCGTCTCATGATTCCGGGCTTGGGCGATTCAACAGCGAGGCCAAGGGCCATGGCACCGTGTGGTGTCCATCACCACAGGACCTGGAAGGCACCCTCTCAAGCACCGAACTGAATGACGTAGTAATTCTCACATCGCCTTCTTCCTACATCGACGTACCTGCTTGCTCGTTGGGTCCTCGGTCGGCTCGACGGGCCTGCGGTGTGCTAGCTGCTCAGCCGACCGTGTCCGCAGGACCGAGACGGCGCACTGGAGTGGATGTCGGAGGAGCACATGATTGAGCTCGCCGACGGCGGCGGCTACATCACGCATCTCGGCGCGGTGGCCGCGGCTCGAGACCTCGGGCACTTCGAGCGGCTGGAACGGAAGCGCCTCCGTATCGTCCAGTATCGTGGCACGGACAAGCTCGACACGCTGAACGAGGACGTGTGGAACGTTGGTTACGCCGTTGGGTTCAACGCACTCATCGCGCACCTGCAGCGCCTGTTGCCGCACAGCGAGGTCATCAGAGAGGCGTTGAGGCACACGACGACGGTCTACCCGGAGATTGCCCTTCGGGAAGTGGCTGCCAATACCCTCATACACCAGGACTTCACGATCACCGGGGCGGGACCGCTCATCGAGATTTACGCAAACCGAGTCGAGTTTACCAGTCCTGGGATGCTTCTGGCCGGGAAGAACGTCGACCGGTTGATCGGTGCGACGCCGGAGTCGCGCAACGAACGCCTGGCCGCGGCGTTTCGTCGCTATCGCATCTGCGAGGAGCGGGGCACGGGGTTCCAGAAGACGGTCACGGCCGCAGAGCTATTTGGTCTACCTCCGATTGCCTTCAGGGAGACCGACAACGCGTTCAAGGTGACGCTGTCGGCGCCGCGGAGCTTTACGGCCATGTCGACCGCCGAGCGCATCGAGGCCTGCTACCAGCATGCCGTGCTCCGTTATCTCGCCTCGAGCGCCATGACCAACACGACGCTCCGAGAGCGCCTCAGGATGGGCGAGCGGCGGCGAAACCAGGTCACGAACCTGATCGCGGACGCCGTGAACGCGGGCCGCATCAAGCGCCGCGACGTGCGGGCCGGCAACAAGTTCAACGAGTACCTCCCGTATTGGGCCTGACCCCGCGGTTCTTATCACACGAGGATCGCGACAGACGCCAGTTTCGTCTTTGGTTTCAAGACGTTCTTATCACACGAGGATCGCGACACCCCCTCAACCACCCCCCAACAACCGCCCGCGGCTCACGGCCCCGCCGTCGTCAAGCCCGCCGCGCAGGCGAATCGCGCGACCGTCGTCCTTGCCGGCGTCGTGGGCCTCGCCGAGCCGATAGTGGCCCCGCGCCATGGACGCACGCGACGGGTGGCGCTCGTCGTAGAACGCGTCGACACCGGCGTCGCCCACCCACACGAGCCCCTCCGCCTTCAGCGCACTGCGTTGAGCCTCCAGGTGCTCGCTGAAGCCCATCACGACGCCGTTACGGTAGTCGTTGATGTCGGTGCGCGAGGTCGGGAGGCGCTTGTAGTAGCGCTCGGTGCGCCAGGCGAAGACTAGGTCCTCCAGGGTGCGCAGGACGAAGGCGTGGACGTACTCGGCCATCGCGACGTTGTGTCGGCGGCCGGTGACCTCGAGCTGGCTTGCAGCCCGGCCATCGACGACGCGAGACGAGCGAATCCAGATGCAGCGAACGAAGAAGTGGGTCTCGAGGATCCCCGAGAGCACCTTGTGCTCCAGACTCACGCGGCCCAGCGGCTCACCGAGGCATTTGCAGATGAAGTCCTCGGTTCCAGCCCGGTCGACGCTCGCGAGATCGAGGTTGTGCTGAAGCAGCAGCTTTTGAGCAGCCGACATCGCGAGCTGGGCCTCGTTGGGGTTGTCGGACTGAGCCAATCGCAGCAGCTTCTTGATGCGCTCGCCAATCTTGTCCTGCGCAGGCGACGACGCCACCGGGCCGGTCGCCTCGGGCGTGACTTTGAGCATCCGGCAGGCCCGCGCGAAGAGATCGCCGTGCGACGGCGCATTCGGCGCGCCATAGAGCTCGGAGACGACCATGTGCGCCATCTCGTGGCGAATCGTCACGCAGATGTCATGCCAAGTGCTCCGCAGGAGGTGCTCGACGCCAACGTACATCGTTCTAGACACGCGGTCGTACCGGCCCAGGTCCCCTTGCCGCGACGAAAGCGCCACCTGCGGACGCCGCAGTTTGCCGCCGCATTGTTCCTGGTTGATGCGGTCGAACTGAACAGAGATGCCGGTGAGCCACCGACGCTGGACCACGGGCGGAATTTGGGCGAGCAGGTCCATCGCCCGAACCTGCCACATATGGCACGTTCCGGCTAGAGCAAGTGACGCATGACGCCAAAGCCACCGACGACGTGCAGGAACAGGAACGCGCCAACCGCGAGGCTGGCGATGCGCGTGCCCGTGGGGAGCGCATGGCCGGCGACTCCGGCCGCGATGAACGCGCCGACGACGAGCGCGCGGCCAGGCGACAGCAGCAGGTTGCCGATGGCGCTCATCGCACCGGGGGCGAACCAGCCGCCGAGGTTGGCGACCACGAGCCCCACGATCGCCGCTGCGGCGCCGAGGACCAGGTACGTCGCATAGGACTCGGAGAGGTCGAGAAGCCTGCGAAGCTCGAACATGGCGCCTCCTAGAAGAGCGTGGCGCGCGCCATGGCGCCCGCGACGATGATGGCGGTCAATCTGACGCCGTTTTCCAGGCTCTCGCCCTTCCACCCGGCCATGGCCACGCCGGTCGTGAGCAGCACACCGCCCGGCTGCTTCAGGAAGTTGCCGAGGATGGTCATGTGCGTCGCGGCGAACCAATGGCCGAGCCCACTGATGAGCAGGCCCGCGGCGAGCCCGGCGACGCCGAGCTTGATCCAGAGCTCGTAGGACGTCGGCTCGGCGTAGCCTTCGAGGTTGTCGTAGTTCAAGGTGCACCTCCGACCGTGTGAGGTTCGCATTGAACGCGCGTTCGGCGCGATGGGCAAAAAAAAACCCGGCCTGCGGCTCCGTGCTACGCTTTGGCGGTGACGCTCCTGCACGAGGACGGACTGGTGCTCGCAGTCGACAAGCCGGCCGGGCTCGCGGTGATCCCGGAGCGGCACGGCGACGCAAGCTGTCTGCGCCATGAGCTCGAAGCCGCGCGCGGCGAGCCCCTGTGGGTCGTCCATCGGCTCGACCGCGACACGTCGGGCGTCGTGCTGTTCGCACGCACCGCGGAGGCGCATCGGGCGATGAACGGGGCGTTCGAGCACCGCGAGGTCGACAAGCGCTATCACTGCCTCACGCTCGGTGCGCCCCGGGAGCCGGTCGCCACGGTGGGCCTGCACGAGGGCCGCAAGGGACGGATGCGCCCGGCGCGCCCGGACGAGCCAGGCACGCTCGAGGCCGAGACCGGCTTCCGTGTGCTGCAATCGTGGCAGGCACCGCGCGGCTGCGTCAGCTGGGTCGAGGCCGCGCCAAAGACAGGACGGCGACATCAGATTCGGGTCCACGCGCGCGCCGTCGGAGCGCCGCTGCTCCTCGATCCGCTGTACGCGAGCGCCGAGCCGATTCGCGCACGCGATTGTCACGAGGACGGCGACGCCACGGTCATCTGTGACCGGCTCACCCTACACGCCTTGCGCATCGCCCTGCCCCACCCGAGCGGGCACGGCGTCCTGGAGGTCACCGCGCCGCTCGCGCCGGATCTCGCCGCGGTGTTGGCGCTCCTCGGGACCTAGCCGTCGCCGCGCCAGAGCACGGTGTCGCGCAGCCCGGTTACGTCGTCCTTATGTGGAAAATCGACGTTGTAATGCAATCCACGGCTTTCTTGGCGGCGCAGCGCGCTCTCGATGATGAGCTCGGCCACGGTCGCGAGGTTGCGCACCTCGATGGCGTCCCGGGTCACGTGATACCGCCACCAGTCCTCGTGCAGCTCCATCTTCAAGAGCTGAATGCGTCGCCGCGCACGCTCGAGCCGCTGATTGCTGCGCACGATGCCGACGTAGTTCCACATGAAGCGCCGGATCTCGTCCCAGCTCTGCGACACGACGACGCGCTCAGCTCCCGGCGTGGCATAGCCGTTCGACCAGATGGGCAGGTCCGTGACGAGCGGCGCCTCCCGCATCTCGTCCCGCGACGCCGCCGCCGCGCGATGTCCGAGCACGGCGCCCTCGAGCAGCGAGTTGGACGCGAGGCGGTTGGCGCCGTGCAGGCCAGTGCACGCCACCTCGCCAATGGCGTAGAGGCCCGCGACCGAGGTGCGACCGTCGAGATCGGTCACGACCCCGCCGCACTGGTAGTGCGCCGCGGGGACGACCGGGATGGGCGTCGTGCGCCAGTCGATACCGTACGCCGCGACGGTCCCGAGGATGGTCGGGAAGCGGTCGGCCATGTACTCCGCGTCGAGGTGCGTGAGATCCAGGCCCACATGGTCGTCGCCCGTGCGCTTGAGCTCGCGGTCGATGGCGCGCGCCACGACGTCGCGCGGGGCGAGCGAGCCCATCGGGTGCAGCGAGTCCATGAACGGCGTCCCGTCGATGCGGCGCAGGATGCCTCCGTCGCCGCGCAGCGCCTCGCTGATGAGGAAGCTCTTGGCCCGCGGATGGAACAGGCACGTCGGGTGGAACTGGAAGAACTCCATGTTCGCGATCTTGGCCCGCGCGCGCCAGGCCATGGCGACGCCGTCACCGGTCGCGACGTCGGGGTTCGTCGTATAGAGATAGACCTTCCCCGAACCACCGGTGGCCAGGACGACGACGCGCGCGGCGATCGTGTGGACGCGGTGATCGCGCTCATCGAAGACGTAGACGCCGAGGATGCGGTCCGGGCGCTCGCCGGTGGCCTTCTCACGCCGGATGAGGTCGACGGCGACGTGACGCTCCAGCAGCCGGATGTTCGGGTGCGCTCGTGCCCGCTCGACCAGGATGCGCGCGATCTCGTGACCGGTGATGTCGGTCGCATGCAGCACGCGCCGGCGCGTGTGGCCGCCCTCCTGCGCAAGGTCAGGCGCGAAGTGCACGCCGTGGCCCTCGAGCCGCGCGATGGTCTCGGGCCCCGCGCGGACGATGGCGTCGACGGCGGCGCGATCGTTGAGCCCGTCGCCCGCGACGACGGTGTTGTCCACGTGCTCGTCGAACGAGTCGTCGGCACCGATCACGGCCGCGATGCCGCCTTGGGCGTGGCTCGTGTTCGAGTCGAGCGCCGCGCGCTTGGTCACGAGCATCACCGTGCCGTGCGCGGCGGCCTCCAAGGCATAGGAGAGGGCCGCGATGCCGGAGCCGATGACCAGGGAGTCGACGCGGTCTTCCATGGCCGCGAGCCTGACACGGGACGGAGGCGACGGTCAAAGCTCGCGCGCCGAGTTGACACCTCCGATACGGAGCGGGATCGTCGCGCGATGGCCGAAATCGACCCCGCCGTGGCCGACTCGGATGACGCGACCGTCGTCTCCGCCACGAACGATCGCCCGGTGAGCCACGAGGACGGCACGCAACCCATCATCGCGGGCCGCTACCGCCTCACGGGTGTCCTCGGCAAAGGGGGCATGGGTGCGGTCTATCGCGCGCATGACCAGGAACTCGACGAGCTCGTCGCCCTGAAGATGCTGCGGCGCGAGGCCGGCGGCGCGGACGTCGCTCTCCTCCGCCGCGAGGTCAAGCTCGCGCGCCAGGTCACGCACCCGAACGTCGCGCGGATGTTCGACATCGGCGACCACAACGGCATGCGCTTCCTGACGATGGAGCTCATCGACGGCGGGACGCTCGGAGCGCTGCTCGCGCGCGAGGGACTGCTGCCCGTGGCGCGCGTCGTGGCCCTCGCCGACGCGGTCGTGGCGGGGCTCGAGGGCATCCACGCGGCCGGCGTCGTGCATCGGGACCTGAAGCCCGCGAATGTCCTCCTGGGGCGCGACGGCCGGGTCGTCGTCGCCGACTTCGGGATCGCCCGCACGGCGTTGGGGACCGGAGACGGCGACGGCCGTGCGACGATTGTCGGGACGCCGCAATACATGGCGCCCGAGCAGGTCGAAGGCGTGGCCGACCTCGACGCGCGCGCCGACCTCTTCGCGCTCGGGGTCATGCTCTTCGAGATGCTCACCGGCAAGCGGCCCTGGACCGGCAGCACGCCGATGGAGAGCGCCCTGGCGCGCCTGCTGACGCCGGCGCCGGATCTGCGACGGGTGAGCCCGGGGCTTCCACACGACCTCGCCGCGCTGACGATGACGCTCCTCGAGCGCGAGCGGGACCGCAGGCCAGCGACCGCGGCGCTCGTTCGGGCGGCGCTGAGTCGCGTGGTGGCGGAGCGCGAGCTGCCGACGCTCGCGCTGTCGCCACCGCCGCCGCGTCCGTTCGTCGAGCCGGAGACGACCACGTGTGCCGTCGCCGTGCTGCCGATGCGCGCCGGCCCCGACGCCGAGCACCTCGCGGCTGGGCTGACCGAGGACGCGGTCGATGGGCTGTCGGGGATCGCCGGCCTCCGGGTCCTGCCTTCGGGGCTCGTGCGGCGCGCCCTGGAGCGCCACGGTGAGGCGCTCGACGCGGGCCGAGCGCTTGGAGCAGACGTGGTCGTCGAGGCCTCGCTGCGCCGCGCGGGTGAGGTCTTGAGGTTGAGCGCGCGCCTCATCACCTGCGAGGACGGCTTTCAGATATGGGCCCGGCGCTGGGACTGCCGTCTCGCGGGCGTCCTGCGGCTCGGAGACGAGCTCGCTGCGGCCTTGGCCAGCGCGCTGGCTTCGCGACGGTCGCACACGGGGTGTGTCGAGCTCACCGACCCCATCGCCCTCGAGCTCTACCTGCGCGCTCGCCACCAGTATCACCGCCTGTGGCGCGACGACGTGGCCCAGGCCTGCGTCCTGTTCGGGCAAGCGCTCGCGCGTGCGCCCGACGATCCGCTGATCCTGGGCGGGACCGCCTTGGCCTTGGCGCGCGCGTACGCCGTGGGCTCCGCCGAGCCAGGCTCAGTCGAGCGAGCACGGCGCTTCGCCGCGCGGGCCGCCGAGCGTGCGCCGCACCTCGTCGATGGCTCCCTCGCGCTGGCGGTCATCGAGCTCAACGACGGTGCGCTCGAACAAGCCGCGGTCCACATTCGCGCTGCGCTGTCGCTGTCTCCGGGCTCGGCCGAGGCCCACGAGCTCGCGGGACGGCTGTGCTGCGAGCTGGGGCGCTTCGAGGCGGGGCTCCGCCACGTGGACGTCGCGCTGGCCAGCGAGCCGCGCCTCACGGTGGCTCGCCTGGCGCGCGCGCGCTCCCTCGCGCTGCTGGGTCGCTTCGATGAGGCGGACGCGACGGTCGTGGAGGGGCTCGCCGACGGGCCGACCACCCCGGGGCTGTGGATCAGCCGCGCGCGAAACGTCGTCCTCGAGGGCAACGCGACCCGCGCCACGGCCTTGGCCCACGCGATCGCGGCGGCCAACTTCCCGCAGAAGCCGATCGCGCTCGCGCTCTGCGCCACGGTGACGACAAGGCGCGTCGATCCGACCGCCCTGGCGGCGGTTCACGCCATCGGCTACGCGACGACGGGCTCGCCTCGGCTGCGTGCATGGGCCCATCAGGTCGCGGCGGAGTGCCACGCGGCCTCGGGCAACCTCGCGTACGCATTGGAGAACATCCAGCGCGCCGCGGAGCAGGGGCTCTCCGATCTGGCCTGGCTCGAGCGCTGGCCCGCGTTGGCGCCGCTACGGGCGCATCCCGCGTTCCAGGACGTGCACGCGAACCTGTCGGCCATGGCCACGCGCGCGATGCGGGCCTTCGCCGGTCCCTGACGCGGCTACCCCTTGAGCAGGGCGAAGGCGTGGTTCCACTGGTTGGACAGGAACCCGCGCGCGCACCAAAGCTGACACAGCGGCTCGATGGCGCGCGCAGAGGCCGCGGAGCCCATGTCCTCGGCGCTCCAGCCGAACCCCTCCAGGAGGCTGGCGACGAGCGCCTTCGCGTCGGCGTCGTTGCCGCAGATGAACATCGTGGGACGTCCCCCAGGAAACGTCGGATGGATCATGAACGGGTTGCCCACACTGTTCCACGCCTTGACGAAGCGCGCCTGCGGGGCGCGCCGCTGGAGCCGCTCCATGAGGGAGTCGTTGGCGTCAGTGAAGTACCGCAGCACGCCGTTCTCGGGAGGAGCGTCCGCGATCGGGTTCGTCGTATCGATGACGGTCCGACCCGCGAGCTGCTCGGAAAGGTCCGCGACGACGGACTCGGCCGCGGTCCCCTTGACGGCCAGGACGACGAGCTCCGCAGTCGACGCGACCGACGCGAAGGTGCCCGCCGGGATGCCGGTCGCGTTGCTGAACTCCGCGAGCTTGCTCGGCTCGCGGCTTCCGATGTGGACGGTGTGCCCGGCTTCGGCGAAGCCGCGCGCCAAGACCTGCGCCACGGCGCCCGAGCCCAAGATGCCTACATTGATTGCCATTACAGAGTCTCCTTTCGTTCGAGGTGCGCTCAGGCCGCGGGAATCGACACGAGGTCACGGAGCACGTCGGCGAGCGGTGTCTTGCCCATGAGCCGGCGATGCCCGCCTTCCCAGGTGACCCGCCCGGACAGCATCCCATCGGTCATCTCACGGTACAGCGCCGCGATCTCCTCGGGAACGCCGAAGCCCATGAACGTCGGGACCAGCTGCTCGAGCGGTGCGGCGACGGCAGTGATGGACCGGCCGGTGAGGGTGCTGAGCGTCGCTGCGACCTCGGCCATGGTCACGGGTGGACCGCCGAGCTCCACGATCTGGACGCCATGGCCACCTTCGGCGAGGAGCTGCGCGGCGACCGCGCCGATGTCGACGGTCGCGATCATGTCGATCGGCGCGTCGATGGGCACGAAGCCCGGCACGATGCCTTGATCCAGCATGCTCAAGGACCCCGCGAGGTTCTCGACGAAGTACGCGGCGCGCAGGAAGGTCGCGCTGATCGACGGATCGCCGTCGTGGATCGCCCGCAGCCCGTGCTCCAGCGGGTAGAGCCCCGCGATCGGGCCGTTGCCGTCGGGCAGCTGCGCCCCGAACGACGACAAGGCGACGACGTGAGGCACCTGCGCGGCCTCGACGGCGGTCAGGATCGCGTGGCTCGTTGCATTCTGGTAGGCGCGAAAGCCCGGGGCCATTCGCGGCGGAATCAGCAGGTACGCGCCGTCCACGCCAGTGAGGGCCGCGGTCAGCGCACTGGCATCACCCAGGTCCGCGACAGCGACCTCCGCGCCGCGCGCGACGAACGCCTCGGCCTTGCTGCGCTCACGCACGATGACGCGAACGGCGTGTCCCGCGTTCAAGAGCGTGTCGGCCACGACGCGACCCGTACGACCGCTGACTCCAGCGACTGCGAACTTCATATCAACCTCCGAGTCATTGTTGGACTGTTGGACTACTGGACTGACGTGCCGGCGTCTCATGCGCTCGGCACGAGAAGAGGATAGGCCACCTCGCGAATGAATCCAGAGCATGATATGCACAATGATCATGCACACTGCGCATGTCGTGAAGGGGCGAACGCCATGAACCTCGGAAGCGTCGACCTGAACCTCCTGGTGGTACTCGACGCGCTGCTCCACCTCCGCAGCGTCACCGGAGCCGCTCGCCGGCTCAACCTGAGCCAGAGCGCGGTGAGCCACGCGCTGCGCCGCCTGCGAGAGGCGCTCGGCGATGAGCTGCTGGTGCGCGTACCCGGCGGCATGGCTCCGACCGCACGCTCCGAGGCGCTCATCGAGCCGCTCCGTCAGGCCCTCGCGCTCGTCGGCGACGTCGTGACTGCGCCGCGCCCATTCGAGCCCGCGACCGCCCAACGGAGCTTCCGTGTCGCCGCCGCCGACTACGCCCAGTTCGTGCTCTTGCCCGAGCTCTTGCGACGGTTGGCGCTGGAGGCACCCGGCGTCGACGTGTGGATCGTGAGTGCGGCAACCGATGATACCGATCGGCTGCTGCAGTCGGGCGAAGTCGACCTCATGGTGGGCGTCCCCCCGCGCGGCAGCCGTCTCGGCGGCATTCGCGAGCGCCGGCTCTTCGACGAGCGCTTCGTCTGCGTGGTGCGCGGCCAGCACCCGGTGATTCAAGGCGCGCTCAGCCTCGAGGACTACGTGCGTCTGCCTCACGCCTTCGTCGCGCCCCGCGGCCGCGAGGGCGGCGTCGTCGACGAGGTGCTGCGCTCTCGGGGACTCAGCCGGCGCGTCGCGCTCGCCGTGCCGCACTTCCTCGTCGTGCCGTATGCGATCGCGTCGAGCGACCTGATCGTCACGTTGGCGGCGCGGATCGCCGTCGCGTTCGCGCGGTCGATGCCACTCCAGGTCCTCGACCCCCCGCTCCCGATCCCGAACTTCGCCATCCACATGAGCTGGCACGAGCGCTGGAACGGTGACGCCGGCCATGCCTGGTTCCGCGGCTTGCTCGCGGCCTCGGCCGAAGCCGTGAGGTAACATCCTTGCCTCCGGACCGCGGGCGGCTACACTCGGACGCAATGCGCCTTGCGCTCTCGGTCGTGACGCTCGTGATTGCGCTCCCCGCGTCGGCGGACACGTTCTATCTCTGCCGCAAGGCCGGTGCCACGGCGTTCGCCAATGGGCCCACCGTCGCTGGCTACAAGCGGCAGGGCTACGCCTGCACGCCACGGATGCAGTTCCCCGATCGTAGCTCACAGCCCGCGTCCCGCGAGCCTGGTGACGGCGTCCAGAGCAGCGCCCCGACCACGCCGCTCGGCAAGTTCGCCGGCCCCGCGGGCGAGCGCGAGACGTACGAGCCCTACATCCGCGAGGCGGCTGAGCGCTACAAGGTGCCGGCCAACCTCATCCGCGCGGTCATCCGGGTCGAGTCCAACTTCCGGCCCCACGCGGTGAGCCAAGCGGGCGCGCAGGGCCTCATGCAGCTCATGCCCAGGACCGCAAAGGAGCTGGGCGTCACCGACGCCTTCGACCCGAAGCAGAGCATCCTGAACGGGACCAAGTACTTGCGGATGCTCATCAACCGCTTCAAGGGCGACCCCAAGCTCACGCTTGCGGCCTATCACGCGGGCCCGACCATCGTGGAGGCTCGCGGAGACATCCCGTTCGAGGCCACGCGCCAATACGTCCGCAACGTACTTACGCACTTTTATCGTTATCGTGACATGGTCCCGTCCGCCTCGCCCGGCGGCGCGACCGAGGTGCGCACGCCGGCGTCCCCGCGGAATCCGTAGCTCGTGGCCAAGCTCCCGAAGCGGTTCCGGCTGCCAAAGCTGAAGCCCCCAAAGCCGCGCAACGGGCCGAGCCTCAGAGACGAGCTCTGGAACCTGCCAAACATCCTCACCTACGGTCGCGTCCTGCTGATTCCGGTCGTAATGTACTACCTCGGCAAGTGTACAACCGGCGCCGACCCGACGTCCGTCGATCGCGACTCGCGCCTGTACTCGTTCATCGCGACCTGCCTCTTCTCGCTGGCGGCCATCACGGACTTCCTCGACGGCTGGATCGCGCGCAACTGGAACCTCGGGACCATGCTCGGCCGCTTCCTCGATCCGCTGGCGGACAAGCTCATCGTGACCGCGTGCCTCGTGATGCTGGTCGAGCTCGGCCGCACGCCCGCGTGGCTCGTCATCCTGCTGCTGGCGCGCGAGCTGTCAGTGACCTCGCTGCGCTCGATGGCCTCCTCGGAGGGCCTCGAGGTCGCCGTCTCGCAAGGCGGCAAGTGGAAGACCGCGTTTCAGCTCATCGGGCTCGTGGGCCTGCTCACGCACTACAGCTACCCCGTCGTCTTCTGGGGCCTCGGCACCTGGGCCTGCGACTTCAACCTCGTGGGCAACCTGCTGCTCGGGGGCTCGATGATCTTCTCGATCAGCAGCGCCATCGAGTACTTCTACCGTTTCGCCGTCGCCGCCGCGTCTCACGATCACGCGCACCGTTGAACATCGACGCGCGCATTGCTAAGGTGCCGCGGTGCGTCTGCTCGTCGTCATCGCCTTGGGCTCCCTCGTCGTCGGGGCGGCCGTCACGTGCACCCAGCGGGTCGGCGAGGTCATCGATCCGCTCAAGGGCGAGTGCCTCACCTGCGATTCGGCGGAGCTGCTCGCGCGCTGCTCGGACCTCAAGGACAACGATCGCGACCTGCTGACCGACTGCCAGGATCCCGACTGCGAGGTCTTTCCGAAGTGCACCGCCAAGCCGGGCCCGGAGAACACCGAGGCGGCGTGCAAGGACGGCATCGACAACGACGGCAACAAGTACATCGACTGCCTGGACAACGCGTGCGTCGCGACCCCGGCCTGTCGCACGGCCACGCAAGGGACCGAGGCCGACAACGTCGCCTGCTCCGACGGGCTCGACAGCGACTGGAACGGCTACATCGACTGCAAGGACCGCAACTGCCAAATCCCGGGAGTGAGCGTCTGCGAGGGCTCCGACGCGACGTGCTCCGACAAGAAGGACAACGACGGCAACGGCTTCACGGACTGCGGCGACTTCTCGTGCAGCAAGAGCACCACGGTAACCGTCTGCAAGTAGACCGGCGCGTCACTCGCCGCGCTTGATGCCCAGCACCTTCATCTTCTTGTGCAGGTTGGTCCGCTCGATGCCGAGCTCATCGGCGGCGCGCGACACGTTCCACTGGAGCTCGTCGAGGCGCTGAATGATGTACTCACGCTCCATCGCGTCGCGAAAGTCGTGCAGCTTCAGGCCCGTGGGCAGCGGCGCGGAGGGAGCGCTCACGGCAGATGTAGGAGAAGCCAAGGCGACCGGCGCGGCGCCGCCCAGGACGTCGCGCGGGACGTCGCGCAGAGTGACCCGCTCGTCGCTCATGATGAGCATGCGCTCTACGACGTTCTTCAGCTCGCGGACGTTGCCGGGCCACCCATAGCGGCAGAGCGCGTCCACGACGCCGCGATCGATGGGCTTCTGGCGAAAGCCATTCTCCTGACAGACCTCGACGGCGAACGACTCGACCAGCGCGGGGATGTCGTCAAGGCGCTCCCGCAGCGGCGGGCTGTGGATGGGGACGACGTTCAAGCGAAAGAACAGGTCCTCGCGAAACTCGCCACACGCGACGGCGGCCTGGAGATCCTTGTTGGTCGCGGCCACGACGCGCACGTCCACGACGAAGCTCTTCTCCCCGCCGAGCCGCGTGACCTCGCCGGTCTGGAGCGCGCGCAGCACCTTGGCCTGCGCGGAGAGGGACATGTCGCCAATCTCGTC
>SXOX01000251.1 GCA_005776585.1 Pseudomonadota bacterium
GCTTCCGTTGCGCGCTCATGCGGCCTGCGCCAGGGGCCGTCGAGGCGGGGATTCGGCCTCACGCGCTCGTGGTGCTGCCGCCCGAGGCCGCGGGTGCGTGCGGGACGGCCGAGGTCGAGCTCATCGAGCCGCTCGGGCCCGAGACGTTCGTGCACGTGCGCATCGCCGGACGTGCCGTGGTCGCGCGTGCGGATGCGGACCGCTCACCGCGTGCCGGAGATCGCGTGGGTCTCGCAGTCGAGCCCGCCGACGTGCACCTCTTCGATGCCGACGGTCGCGCCCTATGAAGGCGCGATGGCTCCTTCTGTGCCTCGTCGCGGTCGCGTGCGCGGAGCGTCGCCCCGCAGGCACGGCCGGGTGGGCCGCGCAGGTCCCGTCCAATGCGGTGCGCTACGTGGCACAGGCCGCACCGTTGCCCACGGCTCAGGCGCAGCCTGTGCCCGCGCCCGTGGCCCCGCCCGCCGAGCCGGTCGCGCGACCGTTCGTCTCCGCCATCACTGAGCCCACGACCATCACGCTCTGGCACGCCTACCGCGCCACCGAGGCCGACGCGTTGCGCCAGGTCGTCGAGCGCTTTCATGCGCTGGGCACCAAGCTCACAGTCCAGCTGCGCGCGGTGCCCTTCGACGCCATGAACGACAAGATGAAGGTCGTCGTCCCCGAGGGAAAGGGCCCCGACCTCGTGGTCTTCGCGCACGATCTCGTCGGCGCCTGGGCCGAGATGGGCATCATCGAGCCGCTCTCCTCGCTTACGACCGAGGAGGACACGGCCGGCTTCCTGCCGGAGACCGTCCAGCCGCTCGTCTACAAGAGCGCCCTCTACGGACTGCCGCTCGCGTTCAAGTGCGTGGCCCTCTACTACGACACGGCGCGCATCCCGACGCCGCCGCGCACGTGGGACGAGCTGGTCGCGCTGGCCAAGCAGCACACGAGCGTCACCGACGCGCGCTTCGGCCTGGTCGGAGAGGTCGGCAACCTCTACTTCCACGCGCCGTGGCTGCTGGGACTCGGCGGCGAGGTGCTCGGACCCGACGACGAGGTCCGCATAGACTCGCCCGCGGCGGTCGAGGCGCTGCTCAAGGTGCGGTCGCTCGTCAAGGAGCATCGGGTCGTCCCGCCGGCCGTCACGACCGCCATGGTGTCGGGCTACTTCAACGACAAGAAGGCCGCCATGGCGCTCAACGGCCCATGGATGCGCGGCGAGATCGACCCAGGCGTGCGCTATGGCGTCGCGCCGCTGCCGGAGCTCGCTCCGGGGAAGCCGGCGCGGCCATTTTTGGGCGTCGAGGCGCTCATGCTCAACCACCACACCACGAAGAAGGCCGCTGCACTCGAGGTCATGCGGTACCTCGTGCGGGACGAGAGCGCGCAGCTGCGTTTTGAGGTGGCCAAGCAGACCGTCGCCAATCGCCGCGTCTGGCAGGCCGCGGAGAAGAGCGGCGCGCTGGACCCCACGATGGCCGCGTTTCGCGCGCAGGCGGCGGTGTCCGTGCCGATGTCATCGAGCCCCCGCATGCAGCAGATGTGGACCCCCTACAACGACGCCATCCATAGCGTGCTCTCCGGTGACGCCGAGCCTGCCGCGGCGCTGAAGGAGGCTCAAGCGACCGCGGTGGCCTCCGCCAAGGCCGCGGGCGGCGGAGCGCGGCCGTGAGTGGCGAAGGGGGCGGGCCTCGCGAGCGCCCCGTGCCGTCGCGTGGTGTGCTCTTCGCTGCCGCCGCTTTGCTCTTGGCGGGGCTCGGCTTCGCGAGCTTTCGGCTGGTCCAGCGTCATGCCGAGGGCCTCGACGAGGACCGGAGCGTCTACGCGGCGCTCGCCACCGCCCGCGCAGCGGCTCGGCTGACCGAGGCAGGGCAGGGCACCGTCACGCCGCACCTGGTGGCGTATGGCAATGCGGTTGGTATGGAGGCTCCGACCGTACGTCGCCTGCTGGTGCTGGAGCAGGGCAGGGCGGACGCGTTCGGCGTCCGGCGTGGGGCCCAGGTCCTTTGGTCGATGCACGGAGCCACCGGCGACGTCACGGCGGTCGATTTTGCGGTCGCGGATCGCATGAACGCCGTCGGCGCCGCCTTCGACCCCAAGCGTCGGGTCGAGCCCCTGCGGCTGGACCTCCTGGTCGAGCTGACGACCATGCCCGGGGGCGGCCGCACGCTCGCCGCCTACGCGCCCGTGGTCGCCGCCGACGGCAGCATGCGCGGCTTGGCTGCGGCACTCGTCGATACGACACCGAGCCCGGCCTTCCCCCTCACTGCGCTCCTCCCCACGGCCGTGGGGCTGCTGGTGCTGGCGCTCGGAGCGACCCTGCGCCGGCTCCGCGCGGGTGGCGTCGTGGTCGCGGCGGCGGCGGCCTTCATTCTGACCGGTGCCCTTGCGCTGCCAGTGACGATACAGGGCCTCGAACGCGCCTATGTCGCTGGACTCGCCGACGACTGGCTCACGGTCCAAGCTCACGCCGATGCGCACGCGCCGGTCGCGCTCGCCGCACCCGTGGCCGACCGCGAGCCATGGACCCTGGACGGCGCCCTGCGACTCGAGCGCGAGCCCTCCGACGACGCGCCGAGCGCACTTCTGACCGGCGCCTCGCGCGTTGGCCGCGGTGCGGCCTCGGTGGCTCTACACCCCGATCTCGCCGCGGAGATTGACTCCGGTCACCGGCTCCCTCTCACCGGCCTCGTCGCCTTCGGCGCGCTGCTGCTCCTGCTCCTGTCGTTCCCGTTGGCGCGTCTTGCGACCGCCCTCCGCCGCGAGCCCGGCACCTACGCCTACCTCGCCCCGGCGTTCGTGGGCATGCTCGTGCTCGTCATCGCGCCGTTTGCCACGGGCGTCGGCCTCGCCTTCTACCGCTATCATCTCGAGGGCAACGCGTACGAGTTCGTGGGACTCGGCAACTTCGCCGAGATCCTCGCCCCCGATCCGGCGGCCGACACGCACTTCTGGCGCACCCTCGCCGTCACGCTCCTCTGGACGGCGACGAACGTCGTGCTCCACGTGAGCCTCGGCCTGGCGCTCGCGCTCGTGCTCAACCGGCCCGTCCTGCGCGGCCGCGGCCTCTACCGCGTGCTCCTCATCCTCCCGTGGGCGGTCCCGAGCTACATCACGGCCCTCATCTGGCGCGCGATGTTCCTCGGCAACGATGGCCCCATCAACACGCTGCTCGGCCTCGCGGGCGTGGGCCCCGTCAGCTTCTTCGATGACCGCTTCCTCACGAACTTCATCCCCAACCTCGTGACCAACACCTGGCTGGGCTTCCCCTTCATGATGGTGGTCTGCCTCGGCGCACTCCAGTCCATCCCCAAGGAGCTCTACGAGGCCGCCGCGCTCGATGGCGCCTCGCCCTGGCAGCGTTTTCGCCACGTGACGCTCCCACTGCTGCAGCCCGCGCTGCTGCCGGCGGTCATCCTGGGCACGATCTGGACGTTCAACCTGTTCAACGTCATCTACCTCGTGAGCATGGGCTCGGGCGACACCGACATCCTGGTCGTGGCCGCCTACCGCGCGTTTCGCGAGCAGCATCGCTACGGCTTTGCGGCCGCCTACTCGGTGCTCATCTTCGGCCTGCTGTTCGCCTA
Organism: Pseudomonadota bacterium; assembly: GCA_005776585.1. GTDB lineage: Bacteria > Myxococcota_A > UBA9042 > SXOX01. The sequence goes on from SXOX01000251.1 coordinate 3,570, forward strand.
CACCACGGTCTCCAACCGCATCTCGAAGGCCGCCGAAGGCGCGATGGGGTAGGAGCGTGTTGCGCCTCTCCCGTCACTCAGCTAGAAGCCCTAGGCCACTGGGTTTCTGCGCCCGCAAGGGCACGCTGTCGCGGAGGTCAGGCACGTCATGAAGCGATTCCGGTACGGACGAAAGCTCGACGACTTCCTCGTCGGTGACACCTACGACCACCCGTGGGAGGTCACCGTCGATGGCGGCATGGTCGCGCTGTGGCAGGCGAGCTTCTTCGACGCCAACGCGCTGTGCACGAGCGACGACTACGCGCGCTCTTTGGGCTACGCGGGTCGCGTCGTCCCGCACGCGCTCGTGCTCAACCTCGGGCTGTCGTTCTCGGTCCACGACGTGAGCCAGCAGGCCATCGCGCACCTCGCCTATCTGGACGTGCGCTTTCCGCGGCCGCTCTATCACGGGGACACGTTCTCGGCCTTCTCCGAGGTGCTGGGCGTCAAGGCCGCCTCCTCGGGCGATCGCGGGACGGTGCATGTGCGCACCATCGGGGTCAACCAGCATGGCGAGGCCGTGCTCTCGTTCGAGCGCAAGGCCCTCATTCGCGCGGGGCACCTCACGGAGCGGCCTGCGACGCCCGTGCGGACCGTCACCGACCTCGAGCGCGAGCGCTTCTCGGACCTGGCGCACGCGCCCTCGCTCGCGATGGCCCGCGCCGACACGGGCACGCGGCTGTCGCAGCCGTTCTTTTTCGAGGACTTCACCGTCGGGGACATCCTGTGCCACGACGCCGGCCGCACGGTGGGCGAGAGCGAGCACATGATGCTCTCGTGTCTCGTCCGCAACTCGCACCCGCTGCATTGGGACGCCGTCTACTGCACAGAGGCCTCCTTCACGAAGGAGCGCGTGGTCTATGGCGGACTCGTGCTGTCGTGGGTGCTCGCGGCGGCCTCGTGGGACACCTCGGGCCACGCGCTCTGGGAGCTCGGGCTCGACGACGGCGCCCACCCCGCGCCCACGCTCGCAGGCGACACGCTGTACGCGGCCTCTCAGGTCGTCAAGGCGCGCGTCACCGGGCCGCACACCGGCGAGGTCCGCTTTCGGGTCATCGGGGTCAAGAACGTGCACCCGGCCGACCTGCTCACCTCGGGGCGCGTCGACGCCAAGACGTTGTTTACGCCCGAGCGGGACAAGAAGGACGCCGCGACCAAGGTGCCCGAGAAGGTCGTCGAGATTACGCGCGACGTGATGCTCCGTCGCCGCACGGGAGGTGCCGCATGACTTCACTGTGGATTGCCGCAGTGCTCTTGACCGCGCCGCCCGCAAAGGGTGGCGCAGACGCCGTCTCGGTGTGTGAGAAGGTGACCAAGCTCACGCTGGCCCAGTGGCCCAAGAGCCGCAAAGGGACCAAGGAGCAGGACGAGGCCTTCGAGCGCGCCAAGAAGGACGTCCAGTCGCGCTGTGAGGAGGACTGCCGGCAGCGCGGGCCCGCGTTCATTCGGTGCCTCGGGCAGGCCAAGACGCCGGACGCCTTCTCGAAGTGCTACCAGCTCGTCAAGGCGCCCGAAAAATGATCCGCGACCTCATCCGTCGAGCGGCCAACGTCGGCATTGGAGTCGCGCGAACGGCCGTCAACGCTGCGCGCGACCGCCTCGGTCGGCCCAAGGACGAGCCCTGGACGGCGCACGAGCCGACACGCCACGCCGCCGCGGAGGTCCCTGCCGACGCGCACCCCGTGGCGACCATCGAGCCGCGGCCGCTGCTGGTGGAGCTCGAGAGCGCGACGCCACCGGTGCTGCTCGACTGTCGCGAGTCCCACGAGTGGGACGCAGGCTACATCGACGGCGCGACGCACATCCCGATGAACGAGCTGCCGGAGCGCGTCGGGAGCCTCGATCCCAGCCGTCGCACGATCGTCTATTGCCTGCACGGCATCCGCAGCGCCAACGTCGCGATGTGGCTGAAGCTCGAGAAGAACTTCGTCGACGTCGCATCGCTCGATGGCGGCATCGTGTCCTGGTATCAGGACAACGAGCAGCAGCGCATCCGCGTCGTGCGCAACGAGCAACACTGAGAGCGGCTACTCGCTCTCCATCGCCGCGCCCATCCGGGCACCAAGCGCTTCGTAGTACTTGTGGAACACGGCGTTGATGAGGTCGTCCCGCGCCGCCTCACCGAGATCGACGAAATGCACGGCCAGGTCCACGTGCCCGCCCTCGAGCGGCTCGGCGCGCACGACGTCGGCCACGCCCGTGACGACTGCGCCGACGGGGGAGGGCAGGGCGATCGCGAGGGCGACCTGGCTATTGCGGTCGATGGGCCCGTCCCAGATGAACTTGGCGCCGGAGCCGGAGAGGTCCACGGTCTGGAGCGGCCGCTCGCCGACGCGCTGCGCGAGTCCGGCCGAGACGGTCGCCGGGACTGCGCCGTCGCGGAGCTGTGCCGCCGAGATGCGCAACTGAAGCTCGGCCCTCAGGAACTCCCGTCGCTCACCTTCGGTGACCGGGCCTGTCGGCTCGAGCAGGAGCTTGCGACCGTCGATGAGCTCGGCCACGACCGTCCGAACGCGCAGCACGCGCTCGCCGCCGCCGTAGAGGAGCGTGACGGTCTGACCGCGCTCGGCCGGTGCGCTCGTCTTGCCGCCGGGCTCGCCGTCCAGATCGAAATTCACCACGACGCCGCGCCGCTTGGCGACCAGCACGCGACCAGCGATGACCTTGACGTTGCCGTCGTGCACCACGACCGCCGTGACCATCTGGTCGTCGGAGGGCAGGGGGGCGAGGTGGGACTCGTCTGAGTTCATGCGCGTCTCCTTCCGTCAGCTCGCGATGTCTTTGCGGAAGCGCCGGATGGCCTCCTTGATGTGCTCGACCTCTTCGGAGTTCCCGTTGAGCATCTCGACCGCGTTCGAGTAGTTGTCCTCGGGATCCACGCCATCTTTGACGTCATCGAGCGCGAACCGCACCGTCTCGCAGTTGCTCTTGAACGCCGAAATGCGGTCGTTGATGTCGTCGATCAGGCGATTGATGGCCGAGGAGAAGTCCGGTCCGGGCCCCGACTTCGCCGGGGGTGGCGCCGCGGCGGCAGCGCGCTTGGCCGCTTCGACGTCCGCCTTGGCCTTCTCCACGTCCGCCTCGAGGCGGCTCGTCTTGCGCTTGGCCGCGTCCAGCTCAATCCGGAGCGCATCGGCCTCGTCGGAGCCTGCGCCGGCCGTTGCTGCCGCGCGCTCGAGCTCTCTGACCTGGCCCTGCAGACGGTCCCGCTCCGAGGCCGCGTCGTCGGCCTTGCGTCGCGCCGCCTTGGCGTCGTCCTTGGCCTGCGACAGCTCCGCCTCGGCGCGCTCTGCCCGCTCGCTCGCGAACTTGAGCGCGCGTTCCTGCTCGGCGGACACGGCCGAGGCGGCGGGTGCGGCCGCACCCGACGTCTTGAGCGCCTCGTTCTCCTTCATGAGCGTGTTGACGCGCTTGACCTGGGTCTTGTTGGCCGCCAGCAGGTCCTCGTGCTCTTCCCGCAGGCGCTTGAGATCCTCACGCAACCGATCGGCCTCCACCGAGGCGCTCGAGAGCGTGCGCGCCTTCTCCTCGGCGGCTGCGATCTTGGCCTCCGCCGCGCGCTTTTCGGCAGTCGCGGCCTCCAGGTCGGCTCGAACGCGCCCCAGCTCCGATGCCGCGCGGGCCGCCTCAGCCTGAGCCGTGGCCGCCTCTGATCGCGCCGAAGACAGGTCTGACTTGGCCGACTGCAGCTCGCGCTCGAGCCCTGCGACCCGCCCGGCCTGCTCCGCAAGCGTCTTGCGCTCGGTGTTGGCCTCGGCCAGCTTTCGCTCGACGTCCGAGAGCTTGGCCGTGAGGTCCGACCGGATGGCGTTTGCCTCCGAGCGCGCCCGCTCTGCCGCGCCTCGGGCCTCCTCGGCTTCACGCTGCGCCGACGCGAGCCCGTCCTCGGCCTTCTGTGCGCGCTGCTCCACGCGAGCCACGCGATCGTTGGCGTCCTTGGACTTCTGCTCCTCGCGACCGAGCTTCTGCTGGAGCGCCGCGCGCTCCTCCTCGACTGTGCGAAGCTGCGTGCGGACCGACTCGTGCTGCGTGTGCGACACGGTCCCGTCGAGTATCTGCTCCAGCTCCGAGACCTTCTGGTTGAGCGTGTCGGCGCGCACCTGGAGCTGCTCGCGCTCGCGCTGGAGGTTCTTCTTGTCCTGCTCGAGCTTCTCGGCGCGGTCATCGGCGGCCCGCTTGGCCTCGCGCAGCTTCTCGCGCAGGTCGTTGGCCTCGGCCAGCAGCTTCTGATGGTCGTCCTTGAGCGCGTCACGCTCGTACTGCGCCTTGTTGCGCTCGCTCTCGAGCACGCGCACCGACTGCTCGTCCGGGGCCTCCGACAACAGCTCCTTGAGGTCTTTGACCTCGCGGTTGAGGTCGCTTATCTGTCCTTGCTTGCGCTCAGCGTCACGCTCCGCGTTCTGCTTGGCGACCTGAGCGGCGTCGCGCTCGCCCGTCAGCGCGGTGAGCTCCGCGCGCACGCTCGCGAGCTGGGCCTCGAGCGCCTTGACCTCCGTGCGGTCGCGCGCCTGCTCTTGAGCGCGCTCCAAGTCGCGCGAGGCGGCGTCGCTCTTGTCTGCAAGCTCCTTGGCCCGCTCCTCGGCGCGTCGGGCCCGCTCCTGCGCCTGCTCGAGATCCGCCTCGGTCGGGCGACGCTCGAGCTCATCGATGCGATTCTCGACGCGCGCGTACCGCTCCTCGGCTTCATCACGGTCGTGGCGCGCCTGCGCGGCCTCCGTCTCCAGCTCCGCGACACGCGTTCGGGAGTCCTCGGTGCGACTCCGGGCCTGCTCGAGCTCATGGCCGAGCCTCTCGACCTCCTCTTGCAGCAGGACGAGCCGCTGATTCTCGCTCGCCTCTTGCTGACCCTTCAGAGCATCCAGCTGGCGGCGCAGCTCCCCGCGCTCGGCCTCGCGGTCCTCGTCGAGCTCCCGCAGCTTGTCGCGCTCGGCGCGGGCAGCCCGCAGCTCCTCGAGCTCCCGCTCGTTCGGCAGACCCTTCTGCATCTGGAGGATCTGCGCCTCGAAGCTCTTCATCCGCTCGGTCGTGACGCGCACGGCCGCATCCCGCTCCTTGAGCTCGGCCTCGAGCGCCTCACACCGCGCCGCGATAGAGGCGACCTCCTCGGTCGAACCGGAACCGCGCTCATACTCCTCGAGGGTCGCCGCGAGCGCCTGGCGCTCGGTGTCTATCAGTAGCAGGCGATCGTCACGCTCGCGGAGCTGGTCGCGGATCTCCTTGATCTGACGATCTTTGTGCTCGAGCTGGCGGTTGAATTCCTCGAACTGCGCCGCCCCCGGTGCGGCCGCGAAGCTCGGCGCCTTGAACGGCATCTGGGTCGCGAAGAGCTCTGGCGCCACCTCGTCGGGGACGATGGGTGCTGGAGGCTGCGCGCGCGTGGTCGGCGGAGCCTCGACCGGCGCTCGCGGATCGAAGCCGGTCGTGTGCGTCGAGCGGCCCGCGCGGGGCTGCGCCTCGGCCTCCGGATCGGGAAGCTCGAAGTCATCGTCAAGGACCGGCGCCTCGTAGGCGGCTCCGGCGTCGGGAAAGTCGATCGGCTCGCCGGGAGCGGCCTGCGCCGCGCCCTCGTCCATGGGATAGGCGACGGAGGGCTCGTACTCGCCCAGGATGTCGCCCTCGGCCTCTTCCGCGTCGGGAAGGGCCTCGCCCCAGACGCCCGAGCCGAGAAGCGCGCGGTCGTCATCGTCCAGCTCGAAGCGGACAGGGAACGCGCCGCACTGAAAGACGTCGCCGTCGGCCAGCACGTGCGTGGCGATGCGCTCGGCGTTGAAGAAGGACCCGTTGCTGCTCTGCAGGTCTTCGACCTGATAGACGCCCTCGGAGTACACGATGCGGGCATGTCGCCTGGACACGGTATTGTTCGACGTCCGGACCTGGCAATCCTTATGCCGTCCAACGTAAACTTCCGGGTCATGTGGCCCGACGTAGGCGCTGAGCACCTCCTGGGCGTCGGAGGTGTAGGTCAACCTTGCCACGGATCCTCCCAAGCCGTTGCGCCGCGGGCGTCGTCCTCGCTCATGACCAGGCGATGGACCGACCCTCCGGATCGCGCGCGGTGACGTTAGAACAACCTGAAGTCCCGCGCAATGTTATGCCCCGTTTGGCCGGGTGGGGCGATAATCTAAGATCCGATAATAAACATTATGTCAACTCGGATCTAGATCCAAACCTGCGACGGGCTCGGGTGCGCCTAGCCCCAGCTCGCGCCGGACGCGGCTCAGATCGACGGACACGACGCCGCGACGAGGCGCCAGATCGGCGTGAATCGGCACGATGGTGTCCCAGGCAACGAACAGGTGGCGCTCTGCAGGTCCCAACCGAAGGCTGGCGATGCGGTAGCCGTCGAAGCGGACGCGCCGACCATGCCCGAGATCGGTCACCTCGGCGGTGACGGTAAAGAGCGTCGAGCGGCGCCGAGACCTAGGATCGATGAGCTCCGCGTGCACCTTGCCGCCGCGGTTCGTCAGCGTCGCCAGCAGGGGCACGCTTTCCAGGGTGAGCTCGGACGCCGGGGCGGAGCGCCCTGCCCTTGCGCCTACGGCCCACTCCGAAGACGCCGTACGCGTGATGAGCTCGGCTCCCACGGGAACGAAGCCACGCGTCGTCGCACGCCGGAGTGCGGCGCCCAGCCCGTGGGCTCGCTCGCGACGATGCAGCTCGAGCTCGCCGCGCGTGGCAGCAAAGTTGTGCGCCGCGTCTGATAGCAGTGGGCCGAGGTCGGACTCGGGACCACGCTCACCGTCGATGGCCGTGCGCTCGACGACCCGCTCGCGGTCGAAGCCGCGGAGTGGGTCCCGCGTCGTGACGAGGACCAGCCAGCGACCGTCCGGATGCGCGAGCCACGCCGCCTCGGCGACGGCCGGTGGCACCCCGCCTCGTGCAGGGGTACCGGACAGAACGAGAGCCACGAGGAGTACACGCATCGCGCCGCGAACGCTCGCACGTTCGAGGCCGGCGTGTCACGTCGTTCCGCGCGGGCCGCCGGCGTCGAGTCGTCCCGGCGAACGAAAGTGGGTAGAGTACCGCGCGTGACGACGCCCCTTCCCACGGTTCCTGAGCTCCACCGCATCCTCGCGCGCCTCGGCGAGCACTGCCGCACCACGCGTGGCGAGGCGCTCGCGCAACAGGCCACGCTCGGGGACACGCCCGATGCCGTGCGCGCGATGCTCACGCTGACCACCGAGATGCGTGCGCTGCTAGACACCGGCGACGCCGTCCCATTTGGCGGCATCACCGACCTCGAGCCCATGCTGGCGCGCGTCGAGCGGTTGGCCATCCTCGAGGCCCCGGAGCTCATCGCCGTGGCCGACGCTCTACGCGGCCTATGGCTGCTGCGCCGCTTTCTGATTGCGCCCGAGCGCGCCGTGCGCGTGCCGCATCTCGCGGCGCTGGCGCTCGTGCTGCCGGAGCTGGCCAGCCTGGCCGACGATCTCTACGAGACGTTCGACGCCGACGGCAACATCAAGGACGACGCGACCCCCGAGCTCCTGTCGCTGCGCTCCCGTCGGCGGTCGCTCCACGAGCGCGTTCGGCGCCGCATCCACGAGCTCGTCGGCGATCCCGTCGTGCAGGGCCACCTCCAGGACGACTACTACACCGTGCGCGAGGACCGCTACGTGCTCCCCGTCCGCGCGGGCGAGAAGCACGACGTCGCCGGCATCATCCACGCGAGCAGCCAGACCGGGAAGACGCTGTTCGTCGAACCCGCGGAGCTCGTACCGCTCAACAACGAGCTCAAGCTCTGCGAGCACGCCGTTCGCGAGGAGGAGCGTCGGGTCCTGGCGCAGCGCACCGGCTGGGTGCTCGACGAGCTCGCGCCGCTCCGGGAAGGGCTCCAGCGCGGGGCGGAGCTGGACCTCGCCCACGCACGGGGCAGGCTCTCGGAGGAAATGCGTGCGGCGCCGCCGACGCTCACCCCCCATCGAGTGCGACTGCTCGCGGTACGCAACCCGGTGCTGGTGCTGCGCGGCGTCGGCGTCGTCCCAAACGACGTCGTGCTCGGCGGCGACGGCCCGCGCCTGCTCGTCCTCACTGGACCCAACGCGGGAGGCAAGACGGTCACGCTGTCCACGCTCGGTCTCTGTGCCCTGATGGCGCGGCTCGGGCTCCACCTTCCGGCCAGCCCCGACTCCGAGCTGCCAGTCTTCGGCGCCGTCCACACGGTGCTCGGCGATCAGCAGGACCTCGTCCGAGACCTGTCGACGTTCTCGGGCCACCTCGCGCGCCTCGCCGAGGTGCTCGCCGCGCTCGAGGTGCCCGACCCGCTCGGGCGCCCCACGCTTGTGCTGCTGGACGAGGCGGTGGTCGGAACCGAGCCCACGCAAGGCGCGGCACTCGCCGTGGCGGTGGTCGAAGCCATCGTCGATCGTGGCGCGCTCGGCATCGTGACCACGCACTACGAGCGCCTCAAGACGCTCTCGTTCGAGGATCCGCGCTTCCAGAACGCGGCCGTCGGGCTCGATCCGCGCACGCACGCGCCGACTTACAAGCTCATCGCCGGCCGCGCGGGCGCCTCGTCGCCGCTCGAGCTGGCCGCCCGCATGGGATTTCTGCCCTCGGTCATCGTGCGCGCCGAGACCCTCGTGAGCGAGGGCCTGCGCAGCGTGGACCGTGTGCTGGACCGGCTCGAGGCCGAGCGGGCCGCGGCGGAGCTGGCACGCACCGACGTCGAGCGCCTGCGCCACGAGGTCCAGCGCGAGCTCGAGCGCCTCACCCGCGAGCGACAGGAGCTCGAGCGGTCGGCCGAGAGGCACCTTCAGGACGTTCGCGCCGAGGCCAAGAAGAAGATCGACGATGCCGTACGCGAGCTCGATCGGATCCAGAAGGAGGCTGAGCGCGACCGCGCGATCGACTCGCTCGATCGCCGACGCCGTGAGGTGCGCGGCGTCGAGGAGCAGCTCAAGTCGCTCATCGAGCGCACGGTGCCCAAGTCTGCCGGCGCGCTCGAGGCGCTCGCTCCGGGGCAGGCCGTGTTCGTCTCCACCGTCCGCAAGAACGGCACGCTGGTCGAGGTCCGGGGGACGCAGGCGCTCGTCATGGTCGGCCCGATGCGCCTGACCGTGCCCCGCGAGTCGCTTGGACCGGCGCGCGCCGAGAGCGCGACGGCCGCGCCCAAGCGGGTCGGAGCCCCCCTGCCCTTCGCGAGCGGCGGCTCCGAGACGGAGGGCCTGATTCCGCCGCGCAATCCTGGAAACACGTGTGATGTCCGAGGGATGCTGTTCGCGGACGCGGCGTCCGAGATGGATCGCTTCCTGGACGCCTCCATGCTCTCCGATCGCGACGTGGTGTTCGTGCTCCACGGCCACGGCACCAACAAGCTCAAGACGGGCCTGCGCGACCGCCTGCGCACCTCCCGGTACGTCGCGCGACACGCACCGGCAGACGCCGATCACGGCGGCGATGGAGTCACGGTCGTATGGATGAAGTGACGCACCGGCTGCGGCGCCCTGCCCTGTTGCTGCTCACGGGTGCGCTGCTCGGCTGTCCCGAGAGCGATCCGGTCGTGCCGCCTCCGGACGTGCCGTTCGCCGGCGAGGCCGTCGTTCCCAAGGACACTGCGGATGCGGCCGTGCCGGACGTGCCTCAGGATACGTTCGTCATCCCCGAGGTCACGTGCCAGAAGGCGCCGGTGGCGACCGAGGCCTTCCCCTCTGCTGAGTTGGGCGTGCGCATCGTGGAGCCCTCGGGCCGGCCGCGCTTTCTGGTCGCCGGCAGTGGCGTGGTCCTGGGCGGGCGCGTCTTCGGCAACGCCACGGCGCTGGGCTGGGTCAAGGGCGAGGCCGCCGCGGCGACGCCGACGCCCATCCCGCTCAAAGGCCTGTTGTGGCAGACCGGAGCCATTCCGCTGGACGTTGGCGACAACGTCTTGCGGGTCATCGCGAAGGACGCGGCGGGCAAGACGTCTGAAGATCGCGTGGTCATCACGGCCTACCCCACGGCGGTCAAGGACGTCGTGTTGCGCGCCGAGCCAGACACGCTGTTCGCCGCCGAAGCGGAGACCATCCGCGTGACGCTCGAGCTGCCCACCTCCGCCGTGGACGCGACCACCATCGAGCTCCAGTCGCTTGCGTCCGACGGCCAGGTCGAGGCCACGCTCGACAAGCTCCGCGACGACGGCGATCAGACCACCGCGAGCCGGTGCGACGCGATCGCCGGAGACCGCGTCTATTCGGCGTGCGTGCAGGTCAAGCGCGACGATCCCAAGGTCCCGTTTTGCCTTCGCGCCCGCATGACCGTGAAGGGCTACGGCCCCATCCTGTCGCCGGCGCGGTGCGTGCCGGTCGTCAAGCGCGTGCGCACCGCCGAGTGCAAGGCGTTCCAGGCCGCGCTCAACGACGCACGCACAGCCTACGAGGAGGCCGCCGATCACCCCGCGGGTCTCCTGGCCGCGCTGGCCTCGCTCAGCGCGTATGGCACCGCGGGCGCCTCGCCCGATCAGGGCGGGGTCTGGGTGAAGGACGACGCCACCGGCATGCTCGGCGCCGTCCCGCTCTCACGCGACCCGCTGGCGCGCGGAGGCACTCCGGCGACGCGTACGCAGACGGGCGCGCTCGGGGCCGAGACGACCGTGGGCAGCCGCCGTGCGCTGGTGCTGCGGCTCAAGGACGGAGCCGATGAAGCCGACATCGCCGCCGCGGCGCTCAGCAAAGACCAATGTCCTCCGTATAACGTCACGTCCCGCCTCGGGCCCTCCGCCGACGTCGTCGAGTCGCTGCGCGCGCTCTCCGGCACGGGCGTGCTCGTCGCGACGGGCCATGGCGGCGTCTTCTTCGATCAGCTCAACGGCGAGCCGAGCTTCCGCCACGCAGGCGCCCAGGAGGCGCTGTTCCTGGCGGACGGCTTCAACTGCGAGTCGCTCCCCGACACGGCCAGCCCCTGCCAGAAGAACGCCGACTGCAAGGCTCCCGCGCGTTGCGTCCACGCCGGAGGCAAGCCCGTCCCGGGCCGGTGCCTCTCCGCCACGCAGGCCGATCTGGGGGCCCGCCGTCTCGCGCTCGCGCCCAACGGGCTCGCGCTGCTGCCGAGCTTCGTCGATCACTACGCCGAGGCGGGGCTGCCGAGCTCGCTCGTGAGCGTCGGGGCGTGCTCGAGCCTGTGGAACGGCAGCCTCGCGATGGCGTTCATGGGCCAGGGGGCTCGCGTCTACACCGGCTGGACCGGGCCCGTGGCCGACGCGGTCGCGACCGACGCGGGGACGCGCTTCGTCCAGGGCCTCGCCACCGACCTCAAAGCCGCAGGCGACGCGTTTTGCACGACCGAGGACCCGCTCCATCCGGGCTCGCGCGCGCTGCTGGCCGGGGCGCTGAACCTGTCGCTCGATGCGCCTGGGCTCCAGAATGGGGACTTCGAGCTGCCCAAGCTCGCGGGGTGGACCGCCGCGGGCGACGGCCGCCGCGAGTCGAGCTTCTGCGGCCAGCTCCCCACTGAAGGCGAAGGCCACGGTATGGCCGTCATCTCGACGGGGCTCGGCTTCACCGAGGCCTCCGGCAGTATCGAGCAGCGGTTCTGTGTCCCGAAGGGCGTCAACAGCCTCGTGTTCTTCTGGAAGTACTACTCGGCCGAGCTCGAGCTCTCGTGCGGCACGCTCGACTACCAGGACCGCTTCCGGGTGCTCGCTACGCCGGACGGCAAGGCGCCCGTCGAGCTGCTGAAGTGCACCGTGAGCGACGTGTGCCTCTATGACACGGCCGCGTGCTTGCCCAAGCCCTGCAAGCCGCCGTCCTCGTGCGGCTGCGGCAAGTGCTACGAGCCGTACTCCGCCGTGCCCGCGAGCACCTGCACCTTCGATGGGCAGCCCGTGATGGCGACCGGCTTCACGAAGAAGAGCATCAACGTGAGCGCCTACGCCGGACAGGGCCCGATCACGCTGCGCTTCGAGGTCACCGACGGCGGGCAAAAGACCAACGATACCGCTATCTTGCTCGACGCGATTGGGTTCGAATGAGGAGGCGCGCACCAAGATGAACGACGTCATCACCATTCACAGGCACATCATGACCGCACAGCGCGATCACCCCGAGGCGCGCGGCGATCTCTCGCTGCTGCTCAGCACGATGGCCACGGCCGCCAAGGTCATCAGTCAGAACGTGAACAAGGCCGGGCTGCTCCAACAGATGGTGCTCGGCAGCAGCGGCGTGACCAACGTGCAGGGCGAGGAGCAGAAGAAGCTCGACGCGCTTGCAAACGACGTCATTCGGGACGCGTTCGACCACTCGGGCGCCGTCGCGGGCTTCGCGAGCGAGGAGGAGGACGGCTACCACGTCGTGCCCGCCAACCTCGTGCGCGGACGGTACGTCATCCTGACCGACCCGCTCGACGGCTCGTCGAACATCGACGCCAATGTGTCCATCGGCACCATCGTCGCCATCTACAAGAAGGTCTCGACCGGACCCGAGGTGACCGGCGAGGACTTCCTCCAGCCGGGCCGCAAGCTCGTCGCGGCCGGTTACGCCGTCTACGGATCGAGCACGATGCTCGTCTACACGACCGGCAAGCGCGTCGATGGCTTCACGCTCGACCCGGGCATCGGCGAGTTCCTGCTCTCGCACCCCGACCTGCGCGCGCCCGAGCAGTGCAAGTGCTACTCGGTCAACGAGCGCAACTCGCGGCTCTGGGATGCCCCCACGCGCCGCTACGTGGCGCACGTCCGCGACTCCGACGATCCGCGCTACAAGGGCACCTCCGCGCGCTACATCGGCTCGCTCGTCGCGGACTTCCACCGCAACCTGCTCTATGGCGGTGTGTTCCTCTATCCGACCGATTCCAAGTCCCCCGAGGGCAAGCTGCGGCTCATGTACGAGGCCAACCCGCTCGCGTTCATCGCCGAGGCCGCAGGACAATCGGCGACCACGGGCCAGCAGCGGATCTTGGACGTCCAGCCCACAGCACTCCACCAGCGCGTGCCGCTCGTGATTGGCAACCGCGCCGAGGTCGAGCTCTACGAGCGCATGATTGCGGAGGGTTAGCCTTCGTCCGGGAAAGCCCTAGGCCGGAAGGCCTAGCTCGGCTATACTACGCCGCCGAAGAGGGACTAGGGATCACCTGTGGCCAAGCTCATCGTCTTCGGAGAGAACGCACCGCTCAAGGAAATTGAGCTCGGCGCGCTCACGACCGTTGGCCGACACCCGTCTCAGTCCGTGCAGCTGCTCGATCGGCTGGTCTCCAAAGAGCACGCTATCATCGAGATCAAGAACGGCGTCGTGTCGCTCAAGGACCTCGGCAGCCGGAATGGCACCTTCGTCAACAACCGGCCAGTCACCGAGACCCGCCTCGGCAACGGCGACAAGGTGCTCTTCGGCAGCACGCGCTGCGTGTTCTACGACGCCAGCATGGAGCTGGCCACGGGCAACCTCACGCGTGTCACCATCGCGCCCGAGATCGTGCAGAGCGCCATCGCCGCGCGCGTCGTCCACACCCAGAGCCGCGAGTTCTCGCCCGAGAGCCAGATTACGCAGGAGTCCGAGCTCCGCCGCGACTACGAGCGCCTGCGCATGGCCTATCGGCTCCAGCGCGAGATCGCGCTCGAGGTGGATCTCGAGCGGCTGCTGCAGAAGGTCATGGACAGCCTCTTCGAGTCGCTCAAGTGCGACCGCGGCGCCATCCTGCTCATCGACGCGGAGACCGCCGAGTTCGAGACCCGCTGCGTCAAGGTGCGCGACGAGCGCCGCAACGAGGACGGGCCGCAGGACATCAAGATCAGCCGCACGCTGCTCGATCAGGTCATCCGCGACAAGATGGCCCTGCTCTCGTCGGACGCCACCATCGACGATCGCCTCGCCGGCGCGCAGAGCATCATCTTGCAGGGCATCCGCTCGACGATGAGCGTGCCGCTCATGATTCACGAGGAGGTCCTCGGCATCATCCACCTGGACAGCCTCTTTGCGACCGGCATCTTTACCGATCGGGACCTCAACATCGTGCAGGGCCTTGCACATCAGGCGGCCATCGCCATCGAGAACTCGCGGCTGGTCAAGCAACGCGAGGCGGACGCAGCGCTGCGCGAGAAGTTCAGCCGGCTCCTGTCGCCGGTGCTGGTCGATGAGCTCGTCGCGGGAAAGATCAAGCTCGCACGCGGCGGTCAGAGCCGGCGCTGCACGGTGCTCTTCAGCGACCTGCGGGACTTTACGGCCATGAGTCAGCGCAAGGCGGCGTCCGAGGTCGTGGCCATGCTCAATGAGTACTTCGAGATCATGGTGGACATCGTCTTCGAATTCGAGGGCACCGTCGACAAGTTCATGGGCGATGGCCTCATGGCGGTCTGGGGCGCGCCCGTCGGTATCGAGGACGCGGCCATGAAGGCCGTCACCGCCGCGTTGCGGATGCGCCAGGCCCTCGCCGAGTGGAATGAGCAGCGCATCGCGGAGGGGCAGGAGCCCATGCGCATGGGCGTGGGCATCGACACCGGCGAGCTGGTCGCGGGCACCATGGGCAGCTCGAAGACCATGAACTACACCGTAATTGGCTCTCCCGTAAACCTCGCCAGTCGCCTCTGTGGCGTGGCCGCAGCCGATCAGGTGCTCGTCTCGAGCAACACGCTCAAGGAGCTCGACGAACGCGTGACCTACGACACGCTCGCGCCCATTGCGCTCAAGGGCATCGGCGAACGCGTTACTCCGTACAACGTGCTGTCGCTCTCGGGGAGCCTGGTCACGACGTTGCCGCGTTAGAGGCTCAAGACGACCCCGCAGAAGCGCCGCAGGTCGTCCAGGTGCGTCGCGACGATGGCTCTGAGCACCGCGAGGTCGATGTCCACATAGGCGTGAACTGCGACGTTGCGCAAGCCGACCATTGCACGCAGGCGTCCGGCGAGCTCGGAGTCGAGCACCCCGGCCTGCTCCAGGAGGGAGAAGGTCTCGCGCTGCGTGGCCGGGAGGCCGAGCCCCTGTTCGGCGACGACGTGGTTGGCCGCGTCGATGCACGCCTGCGTCGCGCGCTGAAGGTTGAGCACGACGACATCGGCGACCATGAAGTCCTCGAGTCGCGTCGGGTCGCCACCGACGACGTCACTCACGCGCCGTAAGCAGCGCTCGACCGTTCCGGCCTTGGCCAGCAGAATGTCACGATCGAGCATCGGACAGGCTCCACCGGACGAGCGCGGCCTCAATGGGCGCGCGGCTGAGCTTCAAGTCAGCATACGCCGTCAGGGTGCGAATGACGGCCTCGGCGCGGCGTCGCGGGTTGCTGTCGTGGAGCAGTCGCCCATGTCGCAGGATTTGCATCGCCAGCGTGGGTGGGCACGTGTCGAAGTCGACCAGGTCGACGGTGCGGCCGAGACGGTCGCTGAGCTCGAACGCGACCCGGTGCTGGCCGGCGCGGTCCTTGCGCGTTCGGAACAGGCCCGCGAGGTCCAGGTCGCTGTCGGGTCGTGCTGTGCCCTTGGCCTCGGAGCCGTGAACCCAGAGGGTGTCGAGCCCGAGGTCGGCATCGAGCGCCGCGAAGATGACGTCCAGCTGCGCGGGGGTGAGCATGACGCTTCAGCCTACCACGTGACCGAGGGTCCGGGCCATCAGGAGCGCGTCGGCGCCGTCGTGGGCATAGTAGCCGCGGCGGAGGCCGACCTGCGCAAAGCCGGCCCGGTGGTAGAGCGCCACGGCGGGCGCGTTGGTGGCGCGCACCTCGAGGTACATCGACGAGGCGCCGCGTGCGGCGGCAAGCGCGAGGACGTGCGCCAGGAGCGCGTGGCCAAGGCCCCTGCCCTGCCGCTCGGGGAGCACGGCGAGGTCGATGAGCTCGGCCTCATCGGCCAGGAAGCGCACGATGGCGAAGCCGCTCAGGTCCTCCGTCACGACGACCGACGCGTCCGCGTTGCCCAGCTCGCTCGCGAAGGCGGCCTCGCTCCAGGGGTCAACGAAGGCCCGGCGCGCGATGGCGACGATGGCCTCCAGATCGGCCGCAGTGGCCGCCCGAATCACGGGACGGGGCCGTCCTGACCGCGCGGCTGACCAGCTGCCTTGACAGTGTCTGCTTCGATGAAGATGCGCTTGACGTCTGGCACGGCGGCCTTCACGCGGGTCTCGATGGCGTCAATGGTGCGCTCGAGGTCGGTTACCGTCATCGTTCCGCGGAACTTCACGCCCAGGTTCAGCAAGATGAACGAGCCGCCCATGTGCAGCGTGCGCAGCTCGACGATGTCCTCGACGCCCTCGACCGTTCGAATCTGCTGGGCGATCTGGGCCTCCACGCGGCGGCTCGCGCTCTGCCCGATGAGCAGACGCTTCGTCATCGTGGCCAAGAACACCGAGACACTCGCGAGCACCAGGGCGATGACGAGGGTCGCTGCGGCATCCCACATGCCATTGCCGGTGAGCTGCGTCATGACCGCGCCCAAGAGGGCGACCGCGAGGCCGATGACGGCAGCGGTGTCCTCGAAGAGCACGGTGATGATCTCGGCCGACCGCGCCTCCTGGATGGCCTCGCGAAACGTGAGGTTGCCGCGCCCGGCGTTGAACTCCTTGATGGCGACCATGAACGACCAGCCCTCCACCGCCAGGCTCACGCCGAGGACGATCATGCCGACGACCTGGCTCCCCGTCTCGGTGTGGCCGGCGCGCAGCTCCTGGAGCTTGTGGATGCCCTCGTAGAGCGCGAACGCGGCGCCGAGCGAGAACAGCGACAGCGCCACGACGAACGACCAGAAGTAGCCCTCCTTGCCGTAGCCGTACGGATGGCGATGGTCGGGGGGCTTCAGCTCGCGCTTGACGCCGAGCATCATGAGGAGCTGGTTGCCCGTGTCGGCGACGGAGTGAAAGGCCTCGGCCAGCATGGCCGACGAGGCGGTGAAGCCAAACGCGACGAACTTCGCCACGGCGATGAAGCCGTTAGCGATCATCGCGGCAAAGATCACGCGTAGGGCGCCAGCGTGGCCAGGTTCAGTCGGTTGGGTCATCGTCCCCTCGAAGGTTGAGGTCGCGTACGAAGTCGGAGAGCGCGCGACGCAGGTCGTCGATGCCCTCGCCCGAGAGGGTGCTCGCGCCGTGGATGCTGTCGCGGGGGAGGTCGAGCGCCTTGGCGACCTGCTGCGCCCTGCCCTCCCGATGCGGGCGTGGGACCTGATCGAGCTTGGTCAGCACGACCAGCATGGGGACGCCGCGGCGGAGCACGCGCTCGAGGATGCCGCGCTCGATGTCCCCCGGCTCGCGCCGCGAGTCGACGAGCAAGATCAGGAGCGACAGGCCCTCGCGGCCGTCGAGGTAACTATGCAACAGCGGCACGAAGCGCTTGCGCACGGCCTCCGGCGCCTTGGCGTAGCCCAGGCCAGGCACGTCAACCAACGTAAACTGCACGCCGCGAATCTTGGGATCCCGCACCGCAAAGAAGTGCAGCGCCTGCGTCCGGCCGGGCGTCGTCGAGACGCGCGCCAGCTGGCGCTGGTTGCACAGCGCGTTGATGAGCGAGGACTTGCCGACGTTGCTGCGGCCGACGATGACGACCTCGGGTCCATCCGACGGTGGCGCAGCGGCGAGGTCGTGGACCTCCTGGGTGTGCGAAGCGACGAACGGCATGGGTCAGACCGCGCCAGGCTCCGTCACGACGAAGGTAACGACCGTGGGCTTCTTGCCCGTGGCTCGCCGAAAGACCCGGCGGACGACCTCGTAGGCGATGTCCTCGACGTCGGCGTCCGTCGGCGCGGGACGGCGCGCGCCCAACGTGTCGGCCAGCTCGTCGGCGGCGGAGTCCAACAGCTTGCCGTCTTCTGTGAAGATCCCGCGCGACTGGAGCTCGACGGTGGCCCTGACGCGCTGCGTGCTCCGCTTGAGCCGCACGTGCGCGGCGACAAGGCCATTATGGTGCAGCTTCTGCCGCTGTGGGAGGCCGACGGTCTCGGCGTCGCCCGTAATGGTGCCGTCCAGGTAGAACGTGGTGAGCGGCACGTTGCGGAGCGGGAGGATGCCGTCGGTCGGGTCGATGCCGACCTCGTCGCCGTTCTCGATGACCCGGATGTGCTTGATGCCCGCCTCGCGACCAAGCTTGGCGTGGTCGACCAGAAAGGCGTACTCGCCGTGAACCGGGACGAAGCACTTGGGCCGCACCAGCGCCAACATCTCCCGCAGCTCGTCCTGGCGTGCGTGACCCGAGGTGTGAATCGGCGCAGCGAAGGGCTGCACGACCGTGGCGCCCCGCCGCGAGAGGTGGTTGACCATCTCGAAGATGCCGCGCTCGTTGCCGGGGATGATGCGCGACGAGAGCATCACCAGATCCCGCGGCCCGATGCGCAGGCTCGGGTGCTCGCCCGTGGCCGCGCGCCAGAGCGCCCCGCGCGGCTCGCCCTGAGAGCCTGTGACCGCGACGAGGAGGTCGTCGCCCGAGGCGTCCTGCAGGTCGTCGATGGCGGTGTACTGCGACGGATCGAGCGACGGGATGCCCGCGTCGCGCGCGGTGGCCAGGTAGCTGTGGAAGGAGCGTCCCGCGACGACGAGACGGCGGTTGGTGGTCTTGGCGATCTCCGCCAGCCCACGCAGGCGGTGCAGGTTGGACGCAAACAGGCTGATGAGCACGCGGCCCGGCCACGCGCCGACGCGCTCGCGCAGCGTCTCGACGACGGCGCGCTCGGAGCGCGTGCGGCCGGGCACCTGCGCGTTGGTCGAGTCCGACAGTAGGAGCAGCACGCCCTGGTCGCCCAGCGCCTGGAAGCCCGCGCGGTCGAAGTGCTCGCCGTCCATGGGCTCCGCGTCGATCTTGAAGTCGCCCGTGTGCAGCACATTGCCGTGCGGCGTGCCGATGACGAGCGACGCGCAATCCGGCAACGAGTGCGTGACGCGCAGGAAGCGAAACGTGAGCTCGGGCGTCTCGGGCGGGCGCACGGTGCCCGTGGAGGGCTGGAGGTCGCGGAAGTCGACCCTGCCGGTATAGCCGCGCTCGGCGAGCTTACGCTTGACGAGGCCGAGCGTGAACGGCGACCCGTAGACGGGCATGGCCTTGACGTTGAGCACGGGTGCGACGGCGCCGATGTGGTCCTCGTGGCCGTGGGTGAGCACGATGCCGGCGAGCTCCGGCGCGATGCGGCGGATGAACTCCAGGTCCGGGAGCACCAGCTCCGTGGAGGCCTCCGCGTCGTTCGGGAACATGATGCCGCAGTCGATGAGCCAGCGCTTGCCGCGCCAGCCGACGAGGAGGCCGTTCATGCCGATCTCGCCGAGGCCGCCGAGAGGAAGGATGGTGAGAGGTGAGGTCATCGGGCCGGGAGGCTAGCACGACGGGGGCTTGACAGCGAGGGCGAGTCGAGGCAGATTCGCCGCGCTCCGCGAGGGGCGCGTGACATTCCGACTTAGCTCAGCTGGTAGAGCAGGGGGCTGTTAACCGCCGGGTCGCAGGTTCGAGTCCTGCAGTCGGAGCCAGAGGGCC
>SXOX01000001.1 GCA_005776585.1 Pseudomonadota bacterium
GCCATCGCCAGCCCCGCGCCGTTGACCATGCAGCCCACGTGGCCGTCGAGCTTGATGTAGCTCAGGTCGAAGTTCTTGGCGCGCACCTCGAGCGGCTCCTCCTCATCGAGGTCACGTAGCGCGGCGAGCTCCGGATGGCGGAAGAGGCCGTTGTCGTCGAAGTTGATCTTGCCATCGAGTGCTATCACGTCGCCCGTCTTGGTCACCACCAGTGGGTTGACCTCGAGAAGGCTACAGTCCTTCTCCACGAACAGTCGGTAGAGGCCGTCCAGCAGCTTGCCGAGCTGATTGACGCTCTTGGGCTCGAGGCCCAGTCCGAAGCCGAGACGGCGCGACTGGAAGGGCACCAGGCCGACCGCCGGGTCGATCCACTCCTTGAGGATCTTCTCCGGAGTCTCCTCGGCGACCTTCTCGATCTCCACGCCGCCTTCGGTCGAGGCCATGATGACGACTCTGGACGTGTCCCGGTCGAGCACCAGCCCGAGGTACAGCTCCCGCGCGATGTCGACGCCCGACTCGATATAGAGTCTGCGGACCGTCTGTCCCGCGGGCCCCGTCTGGTGCGTTACGAGCTGCATCCCGAGGATCTGCTGCGCGAGCACCTTGACCTCGGCGAGGCTCTTCGCGAGCTTGACGCCGCCGCCCTTGCCGCGCCCGCCGGCGTGGATCGGGGCCTTGACGACCCATACCGGGCCGCCGAGCAGCTCCGCCGCCTTGGTCGCGTCGTCGACGGTGAACGCCGCGTGCCCCTTGGGGACCGCAATGCCATGAGCCGCGAACAGCTCCTTGGCCTGGTACTCGTGGATCTTCACTGGCTCGCCTCCTGCTCGCGCCTTGGGGCGTCGAGCGGCGGCGGACTATAGCGAAGGAGGGCGGGGATTCAAGCCCAGAGTTTCGAGGTGCCGACACGCGCCGGCGCTCACGAGGTGACAGGTCGCGCGCGCGGCGGGGACTTGCGCCTGAGCCTCCGACGCGCGACGGGCGGCCAGGAGCGCGTCCACGGCCAGGACGCGCATCGTGGCGCGCTTGACCTCGGAGCCGGTGCACTCGACGGCACGCAGCAA
Source organism: Pseudomonadota bacterium (assembly GCA_005776585.1). GTDB lineage: Bacteria > Myxococcota_A > UBA9042 > SXOX01. The sequence continues at coordinate 1,065 of SXOX01000001.1, forward strand.
GAAGTCGGCCGCGGGTCCGGGCTCCCGGCGGAGCTGGGCGAGGCGCGCGCGCTGCTCCGGAATGCGGCAGTCGGGCAGCCCGAGGCCATCTGCGCGGGTGAGCAGCGCGTCGGCCGTGTCGAGCTGGCCAGTCTCGAGGGCCGCGACGCCCGTGAGCACCACGGTCGGTCCGACGATGCGCGCCTCCATCGGGTGCGCGAGGATGGCCTGACCGTGGCGAAAGACGTCCGGCCACCGGCCCAAGGCGGCCTCGGCGGCGAGGCGATTGAAGCGCAGATCGGGCTCGACCTGGCAGTCGCGCGGGGCGGCCTCGTATCGGGCGACGACCGTGGCCGGGTCCCCGTTTGCCAGCGCGCGCAGGCTCTCTCGGTTGAGCTGCCGGCAGTCGTCCTGCGTCGTGCGGTACTGCGGTGCCGTGGACCGGTAGTGCGCCTCTTCGAGCGCGATGAGACCCGCGTCGTCGGCGTAGGCCGCGTGATGGGCAGGCGCTTGAATGAGCGCGACCGCAACATAGATGACGACCGGCGCGAGCGCGAGCAGGCGGGCGCGGCCCGCGAGTACGGGCACCAGCGGCGCCAGGGCCACCGCGAAGAAAGCGACCGCGGGCAGGAGCCAGCGATCGGCCATCGGGATCTTGTCGACCGAACCCGGCACGTGGACGTGCGCGACCAACAGCACCGGCAGCAGCGCGCCGAGGCCGATGAGGGCACAGCTCAGCGCCGCGCGTTGGCCGCGCCGGAACAGCCAGAGCAGCCCGAGTCCGAGGACGAGCCACACCACCGTCGACCACGCCAAGGTCACCCCGGCCCGCGCCTCGATGAACGACGTGTTGCGTACGCCGGTGCCGCTCGGCAACGCCATGACCCCCTCCAGGTAGCGGGCGACGCCGACCAACAACCGGAGCCCGTCGAGCTCGAGCGTGACCGGCGCCTGACCTGTGAGCACGCGGCCGCGGGCCCACAACAGCAGGCCGACGAGAACCCCCAATGGAGCGAGGCGCAGGGCGACACCCCGCCAGTCCGGCCCGCGCACGGCCCAGCCCAGCAGCGCAGCTGCCGGTAGCAACACGACGGCCGTCTCCTTGCTCCCGAGCGCGACGATCGCGGCGCCGAGATGCAGCACGACGGCGCCCGCGTGCGTCGCGCCGGGGCGGAGCCAGCCGACGAAGCCAACCAAGGACCAGAGCATGGCGCTCACCGCCGCTAGGTCGGAGCGGGCCATGACGAGGCAAACGGGCTCGACTGCCGCCGGGTGCACGGCATACAGGCAGGCCATCGCCGTCGCGGCCCAGAGCGAAGCGCCCAGGCGCAGCGCCAGGACGCTCACGCCCAAGGCGCCCAGCGCGTGCCACAGCAGCTGGACGAGGTGGTAGCCGGCGCCGAGGTCGCGCCCGAAGAGCTGCGCTTCGAGCCACCAGGACAGCTTTGTGAGGGGCCGCCAGTAGGGGATGGCGTTGCCGCTCGCGGAGTGGAAGTAGTCGTGCGTCACGAGGTCGCGGGCGCGCTCGAACGTGAAGTCGTCGAGCTGCACGTTGTCGGCGATCAGGAACTGCGCGTCGGCGAGCAGACCGAACGTGGGTGAGGTGCGGTAGGCCACCAGCGCGACGGCCACCGGCAATAGCAGCGCGCCAATCCGAACGGTGGAGGCCCTCGAAGACATGGCTCCAGGCTACGCGATTTGGGCGTTTGCCGGAACCGGCCGTCAAGTCGGTGACGGTCTCACACGAGGTGCCAGAGTGGCACCTGGAGGACCACGATGGCACTCAGTCTTGCGATCCGAGCATAACGCTGCGCGCTGTCGCGCCTTGGCCCGAGCCGTGCACTGCCCGAAGGCCGACGCCCCGACCGTCAAGGTGGCGTCAGGACTCGGGAGGGCACCATGAGTTTTCGCGCGATGGACATCTTGAGCTCGGGCCTGCAGGCGCAGCGCCTTCGGCTGGAGGTGACGGCCGAGAATCTGGCCAACGCCCACACGACGCGCACACCCGAGGGCGGGCCGTATCTGCGCAAGGACCCCGTCTTCGAGGCCGTGTTGGCGGACGCGGGTACCGAAGGCGCGGGGCTGGACGGCTCCGGCCCTGGGCTCCACAAGGTCCAGGTCGCCGACGTCGTGCGGGACTCGAGCAACGTCGTCACCGTGCACGATCCCAGCCACCCCGACGCGGATCCGGTCACAGGCAATGTGCGGCTGCCCAACGTCAACGTCGTGCACGAGATGGTCAACATGATGACGGCTTCGCGCTCCTACGAGGCGAACGCGACGGCCTTCGAGACGCTCAAGCAGATGGCCAACAAGGCCATCGACCTCGGGAGGTAGCTCGTGAGTCAGGTCTTCTTGCCCAGCGCCTACACGAACGCACCCGCCAGCCGGCTGCTTGGAACGGATCTCGACGCCTTCCAGCCGATGGCGCCGATGCCTGAGATCGGCGCGCCCGGCGAGGCTCCGAAGGTCAGCCCTGCCGGCGGTGCCGACTTCTCGTCGATCCTCGAGGGCGCGGTCGACCGGGTGAATGGGGACATGACCCAGAGCGACGACCTTATTCAGTCGTTCGTGCGCGGCAAGGACACCTCGATCCACGACGTGATGCTCGCGCAGGCCAAAGCCGACGTGTCGTTCCGCCTGTTCACGCAGGTCGGGCGCAAGGTCGTCGAGGCCTACCAAGAGATCAGCCGGCTTCAGATCTGACGCGGACGTTGTCTTTAGGGAAGGCAGACTATGGCAAACCTCACCGAACAGATGAAGACGACCTGGGACAAGCTTCCCGCGCGCTCGCGCTGGACCATCGGTGGCGTGTCGGTCGCCGTGGTCCTGGGACTCGCGGCCACCGTCGCGCTTCAATCGGGCACCAAATGGGTCACCGTCGCGCGCATCGGCGTGGCTGAGGACCGCAATGCGGCCCTTGAAACGCTCAAGTCCAAGAAGATCCCGGTCCGCCTGGCCGAAGGGTCGCAGGACACGATCGAGGTCCCCACCGACAAGCTCGACGAGGCCCGCATGGAGGTCGCCTCCATCGCCTCTCAGGGCCGGATGCAGGGCGTCGACCTCTTCGAGAAGCCGTCGTTCGGCATCACGAGCGGGATGGAGAAGGCCAAGCTGCGCGCCATTCGCGAGTCGGAGCTGGCACGGACGCTCCGCGCGCTCGAGGGTGTGCAGGACGCGTCGGTCAAGCTCGCGATGCCGGAGCGCGTCTACGTCTTCCAGAAGGACAATCGGCCCATCACCGCGGCCGTCACGCTGTCGCTCTCGCGGGGCACGGAGCTGGCGAAGAGCCAGGTCGACGCGATTCGCTACCTGGTCTCCTCGTCGGTCGAGGGCCTCAAGCCGGGCGCTGTCACGATCGTCGACAACCACCGCAACCTGCTCGCCGCGCCGAGCGACGACGGTGGGCTGCTCGTCAACGACGACGAGGCGCGCAAGGAGGCCATGCGCCACGAGGCGGACCTCGAGCGCCGCCTGCTGGAGCTGCTCACGCCGCTCGTCGGCGAGGGCCGCGTGCGCGTTCAGGCCTCGGTGCTCATGGAGTCTCGCCGTATCGAGACACAGGAGACCGAGGTCGACCCGGAGAAGCAGGCCCCGAAGAGCGAGTTCCACAAGGAGCAGTCGAAGAGCAGCGCGGAGGCCCCAGCAAAGGGTGCGGTGGGCTCGGCCGCCAACGTAGGCGAGGCGTCCAAGCCGAGCGCAGCTCCCCAGGTCGCGGCGACGACAACGCGCGAGGACAAGTTCGAGTACATCCACAGCACGGTCCAGCGGCACGTCGTGGACCCGGGTCGTGGCGTCAAGCGGCTGTCGCTCGCCGTCCTGGTGGATGGCAAGGCCGAAAAGGGCCAAGACGGCGCCGAGACCTGGGCGCCGCTGGCTCCAGAGACCCTAAAGCAGATCGAGGGCCTCGCCGCGAGCGCGGCCGGGATCGACCGCGCGCGTGGAGACCAGGTCTCCGTGGTGTGCCAGCAGTTCGTGCCGTTCGAGGACACGGCCGCCATCACGGCGCCGCCCGCCGCCATGAAGCCGTGGATGAAGGAGCTCGCGCCCTGGGCTGCGCTCCTGCTCGTCGTGCTGCTCCTCGTCGTCTTCGTCCTGCGCCCGATGATCACCGCGCCTCATCGGGAGGCCGCAGCGGCTGCATTGGTCCCCGCGACGGCGGTCGAGGGCGCCACGGTCGCCGGCACGCCCCTCGTCGGCACCGTCGAGCCGCTGACGGCGCTGGGCGAAGGCGTCGCGGCGAGCGCGCCCGAGCTCGCCTTGCCGCCGCCACCGAGCTTCGAGGAGCTGCGACGGAGGGCTCAAGAGCTCGTCCAGTCCGACCCGAAGCGGTCCGTTCAAATCGTCCGTGCGTGGCTCGTAGAGGAGGCCTGAGATGGGTGCCGTCATGCAGCTCAAGAAGTCTGAAGACCGCCGGGAGCTCAAGCGCTCGGCACAAGACAACGTCGTGGACTTGCGGCGCGCCGGTTCGGCGACGATGCGTCCGGGTCACCGTCGCGCCGCGATCGCGCTCATGATGCTCGGGCCCGAGGCCGCTCGCGACGTGCTTCGCGGGCTCAGCGACGGCGAGGTCGAGTCGCTCTTGCGGACCTCCACGCAGCTCAAGAACGTCTCGGAGGACGAGGCGCGCGCCTGTCTCGATGAGTTCCTCGCGCTCTACGATGGGAACCGCATCTTGCTTCCGCAGGCCGAGGAGTACGTCAAGGGCCTCGTCGAGGAGACCCACGGCGCCGAGAAGGTCCGCGCGCTGCTCGGGATCACGGAGCCGCCCAAGGAGGAGATGCCGATGTCCCTCGTCGCCGCGGCCGACGCGGTGCCCGAGGCGATCGCCAAGGTGCTCATCAAGGAGCACCCGCAGACGATGGCCATCGCGCTGTCCGTCATGCCGCCCGCCAAGGCCGCGCAGGTGCTGGCCAAGCTCCCGGCCGAGCAGCGCGGTGACGTCGTGCGGCGTATTGCCGTGATGAAGAGCATCACGCCGGACCTGCTTCAAGAGGTCGGCGAGACGCTTCGGCGCGAGCTCGACCAGTCCGTCAAGTCGGCGATGGCGATCGACGGTCAAGGGCTGGTCATCAACCTGCTCAAGGCGCTCTCGAGCCACGACGAGGACCTGGTCTTCGCGCAGCTCGCGCAGCACGACGCGGAGCTCACCGAGGAGATCCGCAAGAAGATGTTCATCTACGAGGACCTCACCGGCCTCGACGGGCGCGCCCTCCAGCAGGTGCTCAAGGAGGTCGACTCGAAGACCTTGGCCCTGTCGCTCAAGACCGCGAGCACGGCGATTCGGGAGCACGTGCTCTCCGGCATGTCGAGCCGCGCGGCCACGATGATCCTCGAGGACCTCGAGGCGATGGGACCCGTCGCGGTCAACGTCATCGAGGACGCCCAGGAGGTCATCGTCCAAGCCGCGCTGCGCCTCGCCTCCGAGGGCAAGATTCGGCTGCGGTAGCCAACGTCATCGTCTTACAGGGAGCCACCAGTGATTCAGACGGCCAGCTTCTACAGTGTCGGTGCTCGAACGGCGGGCGTGGTCGCCGCGTTGCCGGTCGTTGCTCTCGAGACCGCGACCTGGCGTCCACGGGCGCGACCGAGCCAGCGCGAGGCCCGTGTCGACGCGGAAGGCGCGGCGGCTCCTGCCGTCGATGCGCTGGCCGAGCTCGAGGCGGACTGGTCGGCCCGGCTCGACGCGCAACGTGAGGAGCTTGAGTCTCGCCTCGACGCCGCACACGCCGCTGGCGTCGCCGAGGGCGAAGCGCGTCTGGCCGCGCGGTGCGCTGAGCTCGAGTCGCGCCTCGCCGCCATCGCGGTCTCCGGGATCGCGGGCTTGACCTCACTCCGACAGGCGTCGCGCGACGAGGCCGTGGCCTTGGGGGTGCTGGTCGCCCGCGCCGTGGTCGCGACCGAGGTGCGGACCCGACCCGAGGTGTTGCGCGCCGTGCTCGACCGTGCGCTCCACGCGGTCCCCGAGGCGTCGCGCGTCGACCGTCTGACAGTGCGCTGTCACCCCGATGACGCTCAGGCGCTGACCGGCGATGACAAGATCCATGTCGAGGCCTCGCCTGCCATCGAACGCGGCGGTCTCGTCATCGAGCTCCCCGACGGCACGGTCGATGCAACCCTGAGCACTGCGTTCGATGAGGTGCTCGCCGCGATGCGCGACGGGCTGCTCATGTCGCAATCGGAGGCTCGTTCGTGATGTCCGCGGTGCTGCTCGATCTCGACCCCGTGTCCGCTCGGCTCGACCGCGCGACACCGCTGCGCCTGACGGGTCGCGTCACGCGCATCGGCGGCGTGCTGGTCGAGGGCGTCGTGCCGGGCGTGCACCTCGGCATGGTCTGCCGATTGGGTGTCGGCAGCGGAGCCGTCCCCGCCGAGGTCGTCGCGGTCCGCGAGCGCACGGCTTGCCTCATGCCTCTCGGCAGTGTCACGGGCCTGGCCGCGGGTGCCCCAATCGTCGCGACGCCGGTTGAGCCCCGCATGCACGTGTCCGACGCGCTGATGGGTCGGGTCGTGGACGCGTTCGGCGAGCCGATCGATGGCAAGGGGCCCCTCCGTCACGCCTCGGGCGCGGGCGCGGCCATGCTGCTCGATCCGCCACCGCTCAATCCGCTCACGCGTGGCTCCGTCAGCCGCCCCCTCTCCGTCGGCGTGCGTGCGCTGGACGGTCTACTCACCTGCGGCGAAGGTCAGCGCCTCGCCATCCTCGCGGGCGCCGGCGTCGGCAAGTCGACGCTGCTCGGCATGATGTGCCGCAACACCGAGGCCGACGTGACGGTCATCGGGCTCGTGGGCGAGCGCAGCCGTGAGGTGAAGCGCTTCGTCGACCACGACCTCGGCCCGCAAGGGCTCTCGCGTGCCGTGCTCGTCTCCGCGACGAGCGACATGGCTCCGGCGCTGCGGGTGCGCGCCGCCAAGGTCGCCACGGCCATCGCCGAGTGGTTTAGGGACCAGGGCTTGCGCGTACTGCTGCTGCTCGACAGCCTCTCCCGCGTCGCAATGGCGCAGCGCGAGCTTGGTCTGGCCGTGGGTGAGCCGCCGGCCACGAAGGGCTATCCGCCCTCGGCGTTTGCGATCATCCCGCGCTTGCTGGAGCGCGCCGGACCGGGCGTTGGCAAGGGTTCGATCACCGCGCTCTACACGACACTGCTCGAGGGCGACGACCTGGGCGATCCAGTCGGCGACTGCGTGAAGTCCACGACTGATGGACACATTCACCTCAGCCGCGCGCTTGCCGACCGCGGCCATTTTCCTGCCATCGACGTCCTTGGCAGCGTGAGCCGGGTGATGCCCGAGGTCGTCGATGGCTCCCACGTCGCGGATGCCGCCGTGATTCGCCGTCTGCTGGCCGATCATCGGGATGTCGAGGAGCTCGTGAGCCTGGGCGCCTATCAGCGCGGGGCGAGTCCGCGCTTCGACCGCGCCCTGGACGCGAAGGCCGACATCGACACCCTCCTCGTCCAGAGCGTCGATCAGCCGGCCACGTTCGACGAGAGTCGCCGACATGCGGGTGAGATCGCCGCGCGCCATGGGGGCAACCGATGAACGCGAGCCTGACCATGAGCGCGAGCACGCTCCTCTTGTTGGCGCTGGGCTCCGACAACGCGCCGCGGCCGACGTCCGTCGACCCCAAGCGCAGCGCCGAGGTGCGGCCTGTCGCGCTGTCGGCGACCCCGCTGACGCCGGAGCAGTTGTTGCTCGTCTCTGACCTGCGCGCTCAGCTCAAGCGGCTCGAAGGCCGTCGCGCCGAGCTCGAGACTCGCGAGCGCGCGCTCCAGGCGCTTCAGTCCAGCGTTCGCGCGGACTTCGAGGCGCTGCGGGCCCTGGAAAAGCGCCTCGATGCGCGGCTCGTGACCGAGGCCGATCGCCAGAAGTCCGCGGAGCGTTCGGAGCGTGAGCGCGCTGCGGCCGAGGCGGAGTCGCGGCGTGCCGACGTCGAGCGCGCCACCGCGCCACCGCCCAAACTCGCGGCGCCTCCGACGCCGACCGAATCCGAGACTCTCGCGTCGACCCCCGAGCAGCGCGTGGGTCGTCTGGCGAAGATGATCGAGCGCATGAAGCCGCGGGATGCGGCCTCGTTTCTCGCGGCCACGCCCGAGGCGCTCGCGGCCCAAGCGCTTGGCGCGCTGGACGAGGCGCGCGCGGCCAAGATCCTCGCGGCACTGCCGCCGGCGCAGGCCGTGCGGCTGACCCGCCGCTTCGTGGGTGGCGACGCGCCGGAGCGCCGGCGGTCTGCGCCGATCGCGACCGACGACGAGGCAGACACCGGGACCGACGACACCGTCGTCCCGCCCCCGGCACGCGCGCGGCGGGGAGCCAAGCGATGAGCGTGCCAACCCTGAACCTGTCCCCTGTCGTCGCGATTGGCACGGAGGCCGTGACTGCGACCACTCCAGGCTTCGACGGCCTCCTGGCGAGTCAGCTCGGCTTGACCTCGCCTTCGGTGGTCCCCTCAGTCGTCGCCCCGACGGCTGCGGCCGACACCGCCACAGCGAGCGAGCGAGAGCCGGTACGCCCGCTCGCGCCCGACGCCATGGACTGGGCTCGCCTCATCCCTGGGGCGCTCGTCGTCCCTCAGCCTACGGTGGCTCACCCGCAGCCCAGGGCGATGGACGGCGGCACAGAGCCTACGCGCACTAGCCCGCTCACGCAGCGGGCCCGCACAATGGACCTTGCACCGCTCTCCGTGTCGGTCGCACCTCCTGCACGAGGCGGTGTCGGAACGACGTCAAGCGAAATGGCGCCGCACTCCTTCGGGCTCCCCCCTGATTCGCGCCGCGCGAGTCCGATGGCCGTCCCCGCGGCTCCGCCCTCTGTCGCGTCGCTGACGGCGAACCAGGCCACGCAACAGCTCACTGCGTTGGCCGGTGGCATGCTCGCGGCGCAGGTGCGGCTGGATGCTCCTGGCCCGCAGCGCTCGAGCACCCCCGTGCGGCGTCCTGACGGCGGCCCGCGCCATGTAGCTGCGCCCGGGGCGCCGCGCCGCGCGGAGCCGACGCCCACGCCCACGGCTGCGCCAGAGCGCTCGGAGGCGCGCGACGTCGCGCCAGACCCCCTCGCACGTGACGTCGTCTCCGCCCTGGAGCGCTCGTCCGAGGGGACCTCCCCGGTCTCTGCGGGGGACATGGCGCGCGTGCTCTCCGGCAGCGACGACGTTGTTGCGACTCGCTCGGTTGCGTCGCTTGCCCCCTCCCGCGCCGAGACGAGTGTCCTGCACGGCGCCGTCCTCGACGCCGTGGCGCGCGCGACCGCCGACGGCCGCGAGGCACGCGTGTGTGTCGCGCTGGGTGGCGAGCAGGGCCAGGTTGACGTCGGCGTCCGCCAGATGACCAACGACCGCGGCATCGCGGAGCTGCGCGTCACGCTGCAGTGCACCGCGGATGCGACGGCCCGCACCCTCGCGAGCGGTGCCGGAGAGCTGGAGCAGCACCTACGCGACCGGGGCTATTCGGCTCCGGTCATCGTCGTCCGTGACGCCGAAGGGCGCGCGTCATCGGATGGCTCACAGCGGGATCCCAGGGGGGAGCGGTGGGACGCCGCGGTGGCCGATGAGGCCTACGTCGCGGCACAAGCACGGCGGCACCGGGACGCCGCCGGATCGGGCTATCGGAGGGCACCATGAGCGTATCGAGCATCGCGGCCGGCTCGGCCTTGCAGGCAGGTGGGACATCCAAGCAACCCAACGAGGTGGGCAAGGAGGACTTCCTGAAGCTGCTGGTTACACAGCTCGCACAGCAGGACCCAATGAATCCTCAAGATGGCACGCAGTTCGTCGCGCAGCTCGCACAGTTCACGTCACTCGAGCGCATGATGAACGTCGAGCGCGGGCTCAACAACGTGGCGCTGGCAGCGACGGCGACCAACAGCACGTTGGCCACCTCGTTCATCGGCAAGTCGGTGCGCTTTGAGGGCAACGTGGTCTCGCTGGCCAAAGACGGCACGCCCACGCTGCGCTACGAGCTTCATGATCAGGCCGCGACGGCGTCGGTCACCATTCGCGACAAGAACGGTCAGGCCATTCGAAACTTCGAGGTGCCACGCGACAAGGGCTCGCAGTCGGTCGTCTGGGACGGAAAGCGCAATGACGGCAACGTCGCAGACGAGGGGACCTACACCTTCAGCATCGAGGCCAAAGACGACAAGGGCAATCCGCTCGGTGTCGAGACGCAGGCCGTCGCAATGGTCACCAAGATCAACTTCGAGAAGGGCTACGCCGAGCTGGTCCTCGACGCGAAGGGGGCGGACCCCATCGCGCTGGGCCAGGTCATCGAGGTCGAGAATCCGAAGAACTAGTCTGCAAACAGGGGTCACAGGAGAATTGACATGAGTATCGAACGCAGCCTCTACGTGGGTCTCTCGGGCATGAACGTGCAAGGGCAGACGCTGAACGTGATTGGCGATAACATCGCCAACCTCAACACCATCGGGTTCAAGTCCGGGCGTAGCGCCTTCGAGGAGATGCTCGGGCAGAGCCTCGTCGGTGGCAGCGGTCAGCTGGGCGGCGGCGTCGGCGGCTTCAGCGTCGACCGCATGTTCAGCCAGGGCGCGCTGCTCGGCACCGGCAAGCCCACGGACCTCGCCATCTCGGGCGATGGCTTCTTTGCCGTCGAGGGCACCGGGCCGTCGGGCGCCGCGGGACAGTTCCTCACGCGGGTCGGCACGTTCTCCAAGGATCGGGAAGGGTTCCTGTCGCTCGGTCGGGGCGGACCGAAGCTGCTGGGCTACGGCGTCGACGGCAATGGGGACATCGGCTCGACGGTCGGCGTGCTCCAGATCGACGACAGCCCGTACCCGCCCAAGGCGACCAACGACGTGAAGCTGCAGGTCGGGCTCAACGGCAACTGGCCGGGTCCCGTGCTCGGCGCCGACGGAAAGGAGCTCGTGCCGCAGCCGCCGCCGCCCGACGTGAACCTCAACGAGAACAACGGCTCGCACTTCACCTCGCAGGTCACGGTCTACGACGCCGTTGGCAACCCCATCGAAGCGACGGTGCACTTTACGCGTGTCGCGCACGACAACGACACCTACACGTGGCGCTACGACGTGACCGTGCCGAGCAACGAGATCGAGGGCGGCGCGGCCGACACGAAGTTCTCGAACATCGGGACCGGCAACATCACCTTCGACGGCAAGGGGCAGATTGTCCTCGACCCGGCCCAGCCGCCGCCGACGTTCGCCATTCAGCCCAAGGGCGCGGGCAACCCGACGACCATCTCGCTCGACTTCGCGGGCTCCAAGCAGTACGCTGCGGGCTCCGCCACGCTCGACGTGAGCCAGGATGGCAATCAATCCGGGACGTTCCAGGAGCTGCGGGTCGATCAGGACGGCAAGGTGTACGGCACGTTCGACAACGGCAAGGAGCGGCTGCTCGGGCAGGCGGCGCTCGCACGCGTCCGCTCCGTCGACGGTGTGCGCTCGGCGGGTGGCGGGCTGTATCTGGCCTCGCACGACTCCGGGGCCGTGACCTTCGGCGCGCCAGGGACGGGCGGCCGCGGCACAATCCAGGGCGGAGCGCTGGAGCAGTCCAACGTGGACCTCGCGGGCGAGTTCGCGCAGCTCATCCTGGCGCAGCGCGGCTACCAGGCGAACACGCGCACCATCTCGACGGCCGACCAGATGATGCAAGAGGCGATGAACCTCAAGCGGTCGTAACACGCCCGTTCATGGCGCCCACGGCCGATCCGCGCTACGGATCGCGCCGTGGGCACCGTCATGCACCCCGACTTCCGGATGTCGCCCGAGCCGCGTCCTGCGACGCGCTGGGCGGTTCGCGTCGCGCTTTGGACCAGTGCGCTGCTGCTGGCGCTCGCGGGTGTGGCTGCGGGCGCGCTCGTCGGCGTGCTCTGGCGGCTACCCCTGCGCGTCGAGGCCGAGGTGCGCGAGCGGCTTCGCCCGCATGCGGAGCGACTGTCCCGGGACCTAGTCCTCGAGGGCCTCACAGTCGATCCCTTTCACGGTCGGGTTCACGTCGCCGAGGCGCGCCTCGAGTCTCGCGACGGCCCCCGGGCCACGCTGTCGGCGAGGGACATCACGGTGCACTTCGATCCGTGGGCGGCTGCGCTCGGTGACCGTGTCCAGGCGATTCGCGCGGTCGTCGTGGGGCAGGTCGTCGCCGTCGTTCCCGCGACCGCCGACGAGATGGCCTACGACGCCGTCCGGCGGTCCATCGAGGCCGAGCTGTCGCAGCGGCGACCCGCGACCGTCGACGCGGCGACTCGCCAACGCGCGCGGCCTCCGCTGACGATTGGTGAAGTCGCGCTCCGACTTCGTCGAGGCTCCGAGGAGACCGTCATTGCGTCCGGTAAAATCGACGGCCTGGAGCACGCGGGTCAACCGGCTCGACTCTCGCTCGCCGGACACGTGCCCGCGCTGGACGGCTCGCTGACCCACGCGCGACTGGAGGTCACTCTGGGTCGTACCGTCGCGGATACGGTCGCCGTGTTCTCCGCGGACGCGCCCGTCGTGCTCCCGGTCCCGGGCCTCGACGTGGCGGTGCAGAGCGGGACGGTCCGCGGGGACGGCGAGGCCATCGCCAACCAGATCGTGCTCCGGGATCGCCACGGGCGCGGTCACGCAGTCATCGGCACGGCCGCTGTGCACGCCCAGAGCCCCGACCGCGCCGCATCGGTCTCGGCCGAGCTGGAGGACGTGGCCTTCGAAGGTGCCCACGCGACCTCGCGCGCCACGGGGCGAATCGCCAGGGTCACCGTCGCCGCGCCGCAGGGCACGGAGGGCGGCTTGTCGTTCTCGGCAATGGGCGTGGCCTTCGCGGGTACTCACCTGAGGGTGGGGGCCACGGGAATCGCGTCGCGTGCGTCGCTGGTCATTGGCCCGGAGCTCACGGCGCCCCGCGTTGGCGTCGAAGGCGCCATCGTCCATGTCGAGACGCCCGCGGTGCGCGCCACTGCGCTCGTCGGGCGTGCCGAAGTGAGTGAGTCCCTTCACGTCTTCGATGTCGTCGGCGCCGTCGACATGGGGACGGTCCTGACATGTTGCGATTCGCCGTTGCCAGGCAATAGCGAATCGCAACATGTCA
>SXOX01000252.1 GCA_005776585.1 Pseudomonadota bacterium
AGCGCGTCGGCCTCGTCGAACAGCAGCAGCGCCCGTGCGGCCCGCGCACGCGAGAACACCGCGAGGAGGTTCTTCTCGGTCTCGCCGATGTACTTGCTCACGACCTCGGACACGTTCACGCGATGGAGCGGCAGCCGGAGCTCGTGGCCCAGGAGCTCCGCGGTGAGCGTCTTGCCGGTACCCGGCGGTCCATCGAAGAGCACGGTGATGCCCTTGCCGGTCGCGATCGTGCGACTGAAGCCCCAGCGCTCCAGCACGGTGGCCTGCGAGCGCGCCGCCGCGACGATCTCGTTCACCTGCTCCATCTCGCGCTCGGGGAGGACCAGCCGGTCGAGCCCGAGCGTGCCTTGCTCGGAGAGCGGCAGCGCACTGAGGTGCACTTGCAGCTGCGCGTTAGCGGCCTCCTCCAGCAAGGCACGCGTGATGACGGGGGCGGTCGGCGCGCGGGCGAGCGCCTTGTTGAGCGCGACGACGACCGCGCGGCGGATGGCCCCTCCGGGAAACTCGAAGGCCCGCGCGAGGGCGCCGAGATCGATGTCATCGGAGAGCGGGGCCGTGGGCGGCAGGTGCGCCTCCCACAGCAGCTCGCGCAGCGCCGGTGGCGGCACGGCCAGCGCGAGGTGGTGGACGACGCGGCGCTCCATCGCCGGGTCCAGATCCTCCAGCCGGCGCGCGGTGACCATGGCGATGCCCTCGAAGGACTCGAGCAGGTCGAGCACGAGTACCCCGACCGCGCTCGGACGGGCGAGCAGCGGCTCAGCGTCGTCGAACAGCAGCACGGCGCCATGGATGACGGCCTCGTGAAACAGCGCGCGGACCTGGTCGGTCGTGCCCGACGCCGCCAGCACCGCGCAGTCGACGCGTAGCAGCGGCCTCTCGAGCTGCGTCGCGACGGCCTCGGCCAGCAGCGATTTGCCCGTGCCCGACGCGCCGGTAACCAGCAGGACCGTACCGCGCCCGAACGGCATCCACTCGCTGAAGCCGTGGGTGTCCAACGCGCGAGCAAACCCCTGGCTGGGCGTGACCACGTCCAACAGCGCGCGGCGCTGCGCCTCGGGGAGCACCACGCGGTCGAGGCTCATCGTGGGCGTCACGAGGCTCGCCACGGTGCGGAGGCTCTCGTCGAGGCCGTCTTCGCCAAGCACGAAGGCGACGATGCGGCGGGGGACGACGAGCTGCCGGTCCAGAAAACGGCCGGGCTCGCGCGCGTCGAGGGTCAGGAGCCCGACCTGCACGAGCCGCCCGTCGGGACCCAGTAAGCGCTGCGCTGCGATGCGACGCGCCGTGTCCTGAAAGAGCAGCGCCAGCGCGAAGCCGACCGTGAGGCCGCCGAGCAGCAGCCGCCCTTGGGCGTCGAGGACCCGGCGACGCAGGGGCTCGTCGAGCTCGACGGCGAGGGCGAGACCAAAGAGCGCGCGCTCTTCCGGCGTGAGCTCGAGGCCCACGAGTAGCTCGTTCAAGCGTGTTGGGGTGGGCTCCGCCGCGTCGGAGCGCGACGCCGGTGTCGCGTCACCGCCGATGAGCTCAGCCGCCCAGGAGACGAGCTCGGCCAGTTCGGTTGGGGAGGTCATCATGCCAGCGTCTCACGAGACACCAGCGTTGTAAAAACATGTCAGCGTGCCTTGATGCGGTCGATGGTGACCCACTCGTTCCACATCTCCGACCAGCCTTCGTAGCGGATGTGCCAGCGCGTGGGCTCGGCCTCCTTCACGATGGCCGGATACCACTTGCCCTTCCAGTCCACCTGGACGAGCGCGCCGGGCGGGAAGGGGTTGACGGGCACCACCGGCGGTGGCGCCTCGGGACGCCGCACGCGCGCCGGCTGCACACACTCCTCGAAGGTGCGCGGGCCCATGGGCACCCGCACGCACCAGAGGACGTTCAGCGGGGTCGTCATCTTTGCCGTCAGCACGCCGGACCACCAGCGTCCATCGATCTCGACTTGGACGGCTTCGGGAGGATTGACCGGAGTCAACGTCTGCGCCGTTGGAGGCGGCGGGGGCGGCGGAGGCGGAGGCACGACGTGAGTGGCGACCCCCAAGATGCGCTCGTCGGCGACCCACTCGGTCAGCCACGGCTGGCCCTTGTACTGCATCGAGTGAAAAACGTCGTCCAGCAGTCGGACCCGGCCGACGAGCTCGCCGGCGCCGCTGCGAATCCGAAGCCGCGACTTCACGGGAAACGTGCGGAACGTGACCGGTTGCACGTCGCCGCTCTCGAAGGCGTCGATGGGCGCGTTCGGCATCGTGACGAGGCGTACGAGCACCTCGCCCTTGGTGCGCTTGACGACTCGGCCCATGAAGGCCTGCCGCCGATCTTCACCCGGCACGAGCACGTAGCTGCCCGCGTCGGGCGTACGAGCCTTCTTGGCGCCGCCGCGGACGCGCGCGACGAGCAGCTGCGGGTTCTGGCCCTTGTCGAACTGGCCGAGCCGCTGGCGGTCGAGGAACTTCATCGCGTCACGGAGCTCGAGCGCCAGCTCGTCGAGCGTGAGCTGCCGATCCCCGTTGCGGTCTGCCAGCGGGTCACCACCCAGGACCGAGAGCAGCGTGCGCGTGAACGTCCAAGTCAGCGGCGCCGCGTTCGAGGCCTCGACCGACGCGAGGGCCACGACGGGGACGCCTGCGCGGCTCAGCTCATCGGCGGCCGCCAGCGCGACACCGGCCGGAGCGGCGTCCGCCAGCAGCACGATGAGCGCCCCCTGAAACGGGCGACCCGCCAGGTGCCGGGCGATGTCGGGCCCGGTGAGCGCCGTCGTGGGCAACGCGTTGGACGCCGTGTCGAACGTCGCGAGGTAGGGCGCGCCGTTCTGGAGCCGACCTCCGATGCCGCCGAGGTAGACCACCAGCGTCTCGCCGCGTGCAGTCGCGGCGGCCTGTCGGGCGAGGCTGGCGCGTACATTGGCCAGCGTCGCTTGCGCGTCGGTCAAGCCCACTACGTCGGCACGGCTGCGCGCGTTGGCCGCCAGGACGTTGACCAGGTCCCCGTCCAGCCGCGGCCCAGGATCCGGGGCACCAAACGCGCGATCGGCCCAGGCGCGGGCGCTCACAACGACCGCACGCGTTCGACCGCGGGGGAAGAGCTCCTGCGCGCGTGCGTGCGTGCTCAGGGCCGAGAGCACCAACATCAGCACCGCAAGAGATCGGGGACTCCAACTCAATTTCCGCATAAACAACCTCCACTTGCGGGGGCAACGACCCGCAGCGTCGGGCCATTCCGTTCGTGTCGCCGAAGATGGCACGAACGCGCGCCAAGCGAAACCTGCGGCACGCGCGCCGCTTCTTCCCACACGCGGCGTCTCGTGGCATCGTGGCCGGCCAATGCGCTCCTTCTCCCTCGCCATCCAGCGCCGCTCCGGGCTCGTGCTGCTCTGTACGCTGGCCGTCTCCGGGCTCGCGGCGGTCAAGCTGCCTACGGCGTACGACGACGACGTCATCCGCTTTTTGCCGAGCGACGATCCGCAGGTGCGCGAGCTGACCGAGATCGCGCGTCGATTTGGGGGCATTCACGTCGCGCTGGTCGGCGTCGAGTCCAAGGACCTGTTCACGGCTGAGAATCTGGACATCGTCCGCAAGATCACGCTCGCGCTACGCACCGTGCCGGCCGTGGAGTTCGCGACCTCGGCGACGGAGCTGTCGGTCATGGACCGCAAGACGTCCGAGACCGGCGAGGCGGTCAGCGAGAACCGCGATCTGGTGCCCACGCGCATCCCCGACGACGCGACCGGCCTCGGCGCTCTGCGCGCGGACCTCCTGTCGCGCGACTACCTGGCCGGCAGCCTCGTGTCTCACGACGGCACCTCCGCGCAGATCGTGTGCAAGCTCCGCGATCACGTGACGGATCCGGCCACGGGCGTCGAGCGCAAGGTCACCCCGACGGAGTCCGCGATCGCGGTGCGCAAGGCCGCCGAATCAGTCGCGCGGCCCGCGGGGGTCCGTCTTCATTTTGGGGGCGCGCCGTTCATCGCCGAGGCTGCCGCGACCGGCTCGCAGGAAGACCTCAAGCGCCTTGGCCCCTGGGTCGGCGGCGTTATCGTGCTGCTCATCGTGCTCACGCTTGGCACCTTCAAGGCGGCCGTGCTGCTGCTCGGCACCGTCGGCCTCGGCATCCTCTGGACGCTCGGCGCGATGGCCTGGATGGGCAAGCCGCTCACGCTCCTGTCCACGTCGCTCCCGGTCATGCTGGTCGCTCTCGGCTCGGCCTTCGCGGTGCACATCGTGGTCTGGTACCTCGATCATGGCGGCGACGTCACCGACACGATGGACAAAGTCGGCTGGCCCGTTGCGCTGTCGGCGCTCTCGGCGATCGTGGGGTTCTCGTCGTTTCTCACGATGGACATCGAGCCCATGCGCGAGTTTGGCTGGCAGATGGCGATGGGCTGCGCCTTCCTCGGGGTCATCGCCCTCGTCGTCATTCCCGCGCTGCTCTATCGCTGGCCCATCCCGACGCGCCCGATCGCGAAGATGTCGAGCCGCCTGGATGCGTGGCTCGTGGACGCGGGTGAGTCGGTCCGCAGCCGGTGGGAGCTCTACGCCGGTGTGATCGCGCTCATCACCATCGGGCTCGGCAGCCAGGCCACGAAGCTCCAGACGCGCATGGACACCAAGTCCTTCTTCGCCCCGGACTCCGCGCCCGCGGCGGCGGACGACTTCATGGTGCGGCAGTTCGGCGGCTCGGTGTTCCTGCAGGTGCTCATCGAGGGCGACATGCTCGACCCGGGCGTGCTGCGCGCCATGGCCGCGGTCGAGGACCGCCTCAGCGTCTTGGACGGTGTCACGCGCATCGAGAGCATCGCGCGCGTGATGGCCATCGTCAACGAGTCCAAGGAGGGCACGCCCGGCATCGCGCGCACGCGGGGCGCCATCGCCAATCACGGCGGGCTCGCAGATGGCGTCAACCCGGCGGTTCGGCTGTTGGTCGAGTCGCGGCGCACCACTGAGGACGAGCTCGCGTGGCCGTCCGCGGTGCTCCAAGTGGCCATCGGCGGCTTCGACACACGCACCGCCACGGCCGTCACCGACCGCGTCAAGGCGCTGCTCGCCGAGCGGCTACCCAAGCACATCGCGTGGGTGCCACGGACCGACGCTATGGTCCCACAGGTCACGCGTGACGCCGCCGAGCGCATCCTGGCCGTCATCGGTCGCCCCCACGAGCCGGCCGAGCCGTTGGCCAAGGCGCTGGCGGCCACGCTCGAGAAGAAGCAGGCGAGCCCGGAGCAGCGCCAGAAGCTGCTCGAGGCGCTGAAGCAGAACGTCTCCGACGATGAAAACGCCGACGTCCAGGTGCTCGTCAAGAAAGGCACGGACCTGGGCGCGCTGGCGACCGCGCTGGCGGCGCTGGCGGCCGATCAGAAGCTCGACAAAGCCGCCTTCACGCACGCCCTCGAGGCGGTCGCCTTGCCGGAGGACCTGGAGAACAAGGCGGCCTTCGCCAAGTCGGCGGGCGTGGCCTACCAGGCGGTCGCCGACGTCTCGGCGTCCGACAAGAAGGACGACGTGTTGGCCGGAGTGCGGGCGCAGCTCGGGCCGCTCACGGGCTACGCGCATCGACGCGTGGACGCCATCGTGGCGGACCTGTTGGCCCCCGAGTGGGCCGTCGCCTCCGAGCTCGCACCGGGCGCGGCGGCCAAGGGGCTTTCTGCAACGGTGTCCGGCTATCCCATCGTGCAGGAGGCCATGACGCGCTCGGTGCATCGCAACCACATGAAGAGCATCTGGACCAGCCTGCCGCTCGTGCTCATCCTCATGTGGGTCGTCTTTCGGAGCCTCATCGCCGCGCTGGTGGCCATGCTCCCCGCGGCGGTCACGCTCATTACGACGTACGGCCTCATGGGGGTGTACGGCGACCACTTCCCCATGGACATCGGCGCCTCCATGCTGGCGTCCATCGCGATTGGCATCGGCATCGACTACGCCATTCACTTCCTGTGGCGCTACCGCGAGTCGGATCTCGCGCACGCCATGCGCACCACGGGGCGGCGTATCCTCATCAACGCGGGCGAGGTCACGTTGGGCTTCCTCGTGCTCATCTTCGCCAGCATCGCCCCGATGAGCCGCTTCGGGCTGCTCACCGCGGAAACACTGCTCGTCGCAGCACTCGCCACGCTCGTGCTCTTGCCCGCGCTGCTCGGATTGTGGAAGCCTACGCGCCCGGTGCCGGTTGCAGCTCCCGTGAATGGACCCGACGTGAACCTGGATGGAGGACCCGAGAAATGAACCGACGCAACGTCCTGACGGCGGTGCTCATCGCGCTGGCGCTCCCCGCCGCGGCGCAGAACAAGCTCGACATCAACGCGCTCAAGGCCCAGGGCGCGCCCGCGCTGCTCGAGGCCCTGGACAAGAAGCACAACGACTACCCCACGCAGAAGTGGGAGTTCAAGATGACGCTCAAGCCGGTCTCCGGCGGCACACGCGAGTTCAAGTTCTCGGTCTGGCAGAAGAACCGCAAGAACCGGCTCGTGCGCTTCTCCGACCCGGGCGAGGTCAAGGGCATGAGCGTGCTCATCGTGAACGCAAACGAGATGTATGTGTTCACGCCGCAGACGGACAACGTCCGTCGGGTGGCGGCGAGCGCGCGTCGCCAGTCGTTCATGGGCTCGGATCTCGGCTTTGACGACATGGCCCAGATTGACCTCGGCAAGGACTATGACGCCGCCATCACGACCGACGACGCCAAGTCGCTGTGGCTCGAGCTCAAGCGCAAGGCCGGCAGCGACGCGGGCTGGGAGAAGATGCGGCTCGAGGTCGACAAGGGCCTCGGTCTCATCACGACGCTCGAGTACTGGGAGAGCGGCAAGCCCAAGAAGAAGCAGTCGCGCAAGAACGTGAAGTGGGACGGCGGCGCGCCGACGTTTGGCGAAATCACCATCGAGGATCTGGGCACCAAACACCGGACGGTGCTCGAGACGCTCACCCAGAAGATCGGCGAGGCCATCCCGGACAGCGTCTTTAGCAAGCGCAGCCTCGTTCGCGGCAACTGATGTCGCGCGCGCTCCTGGCGGTCGCGGCGATCTTGGCGCTCCCGGCAAGCGTCGCGGCGCAGCTCGAGTTTCGCGGGTCCTTGGAGAGTGACCTGCGCCTCAAGATCCCGCTGTACGACCGGCAGAGCGCCTTCAAGAACGCGCCGTTCGAGCGCTCCGAGACGTCGCTCGATGGACGCATCAACTGGCGCCTCAACGATCACGTGGGCCTCTTCGCCAACGCGCGACTGTACTTTACGGAGCGCGCGGACCCGGAGACGTTCGGAGGCCTCACCAACCGCCAGCTCTTGGAGCCGTGGCGGCTCGAAAGCGACGGCGCGTTCGTGGAGTTCCTCGACGTCGGCCTCGACGGCCTCGACCTGCGCTTTGGCCGTCAGGCCATGGTCTGGGGCACCGCCGACAAGTTCCACCCCACGGCCAACCTCGTGAGCTTCGACTTCACCGATCCCGTCAAGTTCGGCAAGCCGCTGGCCAACGAGATGCTCGCCCTGCGGTACCGGCCGGAGCTGTCGGTAGGCACCTATGGCAAAGACGACAACGCCATCTTCAGCGAGCTAGCGCTCGAGCTCGTCTGGGTGCCCTTGTTCAAGCCAGGGCAGCTCCCCAACTCCGCAGGGCTCGCGTTCACCGACGACGCTGAGTTCGCGCGCCGCGCCAATACGCCGCTGCTCCAGCGGCTCGTCACGCAACAGCGCTTTGCGGCGCAGGGCGGCTACACCTTCACCTACAACCCTGTCGTCGAGCTGCCGGAGTTCTCGGGAGCCAACTCACAGGTCGGCGCGCGGCTAGGCTGGAAATTGTTCAATGTCGACATGTCGCTGTCCTACTACCGCGGCTACGATAAGATCCCGCGCGCGGAGAAGGTGATCGCCGTCAAGGACGGACCGACCCACGTCTCGAGCGACATCCACCTCAGCTATCCGCGCGTGCATGTCCTCGGCATCGACGTCTCGACGAGCTTGGACTTCCTGGATGGTCTGGGCCTCTGGGCCGAGGTCGGGCTCACGTGGCACGACGACCTGTTCCGACTTGTGGATGCGGGCACGCCGTTCGACATCCGCGAGATCGAGAAGGAGCACGAGCAAGGGATGTTCGTGAAGTCGACCGTCGGCATGGACTACACGCCGTTTCCTTGGTGGTACATCAACGTCCAGTACGTCTATGGCTTCCCTGACGAGTTCGGCGCCACCTCCATGAAGCACTACTTGGTCGCGGGAATGGACTTCAAGCTCGCGCGCGACATGCTGCTGCTGCGGACGTTTACGGTCGTTCACTTGACGGGCGATGACGCCTCGGCCGTGCTGTTCCCCCAGATCGTGGTGACGCCGTGGAACGGCGGCGAGATCTCGGTGGGGGCGTTCCTGTTTCTGGGGAGCGAGAGCTCGAAGTTCGGCTCGGCCGTCACCGGCGCGCCGACCGTGTTCATGAAGGCCAAGGCCTCATTCTAGCCAGGCGAGGCAGCCCGCGAGTTCGGTGAGCCAGGGCTTGGTCTGGCCCTCGACGACCGTCCCGAGGTCGATGAGCGTGCCGTTGCCCTCCATGCGATAGCCTCGAAGCGTGGCGGGCCCGGTCGCTGACACGGTCCGGAAGACGTAGCTCATCGTCGTGCCCGACTTGACGGCGCAGACGTCGTCGGATGGGCCCACGATCCAGAGTGGCTCGACGACCGTGACGTTCGGGAGGCTCGCGTAGGCCGTCACGAGGAGCGGCATGTTGTAGCGAGCGCCAAAGTGCAGGTCCGCGCCGTACGGCCGCGCGTCGGCGAGCGTCACGCGGTAGACCTCGTTTTGGCAGAGCCACGCGGAGTAGCCACCGGCGACGAGCTTGAGGACCCCGTCGCTGTTGAGGCCGACGACCAGCACCGACGGCGCGAACTTCGGGCGCACGTGTATGGTCGCAAGCTCGGGCGATGCGGAGCGAATCGCCGACAGGTCGGTCGCGATGCGCGCATAGACGTCGGTAGGAGCGACGAGCGCGCCGGAGACCTCCAGCGCCAGCAGCTCCGCGTCCGCGTCCGGGCGCGGCGACAGCGCCAACGCGTCCAGGCTCGTCAGCGGGACGAAGCTCTGACAGAGCGGAGAGACGGTGATCTCGTGCCCCGTGAAGGCGTCTGTGCTCGTGTCGCTTCCGTCCGCCGCCTGCCCGTCATCGATCGCGTCCTGCGGCGGTGGCGTGCTGTCGGGCGGGCCCCCGTTGTCGGACTGGTCCTCGGCGTCGTCTTCGACCGTGGGCAGCTCGACGACCGGCTTCTTCGTGTCGAAGAGCGTCTTGGCGCTGTCGGCGGCGACCTTCACGTCCGCCGGCACGATGATCTCCTCGATGACGGTGCACGCCATCAGTCCACCGCACGTCACCGGTATCACCGCCACCATGGCCAAGCATCTCAGGCGCCGCACGTAACGTCTCCTTCGCCTACAAGCGTCGCCACGCGCTGCGCGGGAGGGCCTTCTGCACCGCCGGTGCGCTGGCCGCGAGCACGTAGACCGCCCGTCGATTACGCGCCTCGGCCGTCTCGTCGGGCGTCTGCACCGCGAGCGCGTCCTCGCCGAAGCCCTGGTAGTGTACGGGGATGACCACGCCCTTTCTCTGAAAGTAGGCCGCGATCGCACGCGCGCGGCGCTCCGACAGCTCCTGGTTGCTGCCCTTGCTGCCGACGGTGTCGGTGTAGCCCGCGATGAACAGCTCGAGCTTGATGAGGCCCTTGTAGCGCTTGAGCTTCTCGTTGAGCAGGGCGATGGTGTGGTCGATCTTGGGCGCCTCGCTCGCGGTCACCTCGGCCTTCCCGGTGTCGAAGTTCACGTCCTCGTGCGGGATCTCGATCTCGAAGGGCGTGATCTCGGTGCCCACCCAGAACCCGGTGCTCGAGCGCGCAATGAGCTCGATTTTGAGCACGGCGACGCCGTCCGGCTGCTGCCACTCGACGCGGAGGGGCGCTCCCGCAGGCTCGTCCTGGAAGTCGGTCGCGCCCTCGAACATCTGCTTTCCGTCGTCTCCAATCACGCGAATCTCCACCCGCGAGGCGGGCTGGTTCAGCGTGAGCGAGAGCCAGCTCTCGTCGAGGTGCACCATCTCCTTGGTGATGTGCGAGGCAATCTTCGGGAAGACGGCGGTCGAGACGGTGATGTCGAACTCGCCCTTGGTGCCGTCGCCGTAGACGATGGCGACGTGCGCCTCCCAGTCGACGGCGCCCACGTCGTGTCGCCACGTGAGCTCCTTGCTGGCGCCGGCCTTGAGCGGACCCGAACTCAACGTGACGCGCCGCGCGCCGCCCTTCTCCTTCAGGTCGATCCGCACCGAGCGCAGGGCCTCCGTGGGTCGCAGCGCGATCGCCGGACCCGGCGCGCCAATCTGGACCCGCGTGCGCAGCAGGGCAAAGCCGATGCGGTCGTCGTCCTGCGCGGCCGCGCTCGTGGCGACGAGCGCCAGCGCCAGCAGGGCCCGTGTCATTGCGCGGCCTCCGGCGCGACCTCGGGCGGTGCCACTGGAGGAGGTACCTCGGCTGCGGGCGCTGAACGACCGGTCGCAATGAAGCGGCGCGCCCATGCACCGGCCGACGTCTCACGCGTGGCCAGCGTCTCCAGCACGGCCGAGGTCGCCTTGGTGCGATGACCGGCGATCCACGTCTCGAGCTCCGCGGTCGGCAGCTTCCGCTCGAGCCGATAGCGCACGTGCTGGTCCAGCGCGTCGACGCCGTCGGTGAACAGCCGCTCGATGCCGGGACCATCGACCTCGGGCGGCGGCGCCACGACCGCCGGAGTCGGCTTGGGCGGCGCGATGAGCGCCTGGAGTCGCGCGAGCTCCTCGGCCAGCGCCTCACGCGTGACCAGCGGGGCCTTGCGCTGACACCGATGCCAGTCCTTCTCCGTCACGACGGCCGGCCCGCCGGCGAGGAACGACTGGTGCAGGCACGTCCAGAGCTCGAGCCGCGGTTCGACGGCCGGCTGCGGGGCCGGAGGCACCACGAGCGGGCTCGCCTGGAGGCGCGCGGCGTCGACGCGTTGCTCCATGAGCGCCATGGTGACGCTCACCGAGATGCCGACGAGCACGATGCTGATGAAAGAGCCCCACCCGACCCAGCGCACGCGGGACTCCGGATGGATGGGCCCGAGCGCGTCCGAGTCGTCCACCTTGCCGTCAGACGGTCGCTCCAGTCCGACGGCGCGACGGTAGGTGGGATCGACCTCCAGCGCGTGAATCGACCGGCGAAAAACGCCAGCGCTGTCGACCGGGTCGTCGGGATCGTCGTCAAATAGACGCCGCCGCAGAAAGCGCGCGAGTGAGACCGGGTAGCCAAAGACGATGGCCTCGGGCGAGACGGGCACGCCCGCGTCGTTGACGCCGTCAGACGGCAGGCGCGCGGTCGTGGCGCGGTAGAGCAACGTGGCCAGGCTGCGAACATCCGCCCGGCGAGCGCCGATGGCGACCTCCTCGGGCATCGACGCGACGCCACAGAGCGTGATGAGGCCCGTCGGGTCGAGGTAGATCGCGCGCGGCTGGAGCGAGCCGTGCGCGGCACCGTCGGCGTGAGCGGCCTCGAGCGCAGCGCTGAGCCGGTCGAACCACACCATGACCTGCTTGATGGGAAACGGCTCCGTCTGCTCGCTGAGCACGTCGTGCAGCGACCGGCCGCGCGGACGATCGGTGACGAGCGCGGGAGCCCCGTCGATGTCGATGGTCTCACGCACGGGCAGCACCGCGTCCACACCGGCGAGCCGCCGCGACGCGTCGAGCTCCGCGACGTACCGCGCCTCGAGTCGCCCACGCGCGGCCGGATCCGAGTCCCGCGCGGTGCGGATCCAGACGCGGTCGCCGTCCCGCGCGCGCTCCGCCCCATAGAGGACTTCGTCATCGCCGACGGCCACGACCTCGGTCAGCCGATAGCCGTCGAACGTGCGACCCAGGAGGTCGGTGTGGCCCATGCTCGGTGCTCCGTCGCTCTGCTACTTCTTCTTGGACTCGAGCGGCGAGCAGATGATGCCAACGCGATCGATGTAAAGTCCCGAGCCGCCGCGCAGCCCCGTCACGACGTAGCCCTCCGGACACAGCTGCGTGTACGGCGTACCACCGTCTCCGCCCGCGGTGGGGGCGTTGAACGTGTTGGTCCCGATCGTGACCTTGCCGCCCTCGCCGCCGCCGCCGCCGAGCATCTTCTTGAGCTGCTCGAGCGTGACGCCCTCGAGCTTCAACGCGTTCTCGGCCTTCTCGGCGAGGTAGGCCGTGCCCGCCGTGTCCGCGTACTTGACCGTCCCGCCGGGTGCGCCCCCGGGCTGGGCCTCCATGAGCGTGGTGCCCTTCTGGCGAATGACCTGCTCGGGCGAGTCCCCTTCGGGCACGAAGCGCTCGCGCACGAGCTCCGCGCCGCCCGTGATGCGGACGCCCACGTAGAGCTGGTCGAGGCCAAGCGTGCGCGGGATGACCTTGCCGCGCCCGAGCTCGATGACATAGGCGCCGCCGTCGACGGCGACGAAGTGGTTCTCCTGCCAGAGCGGCGTGCCCCCGCGCGGCTTGGCATAGAGCGCGAAGGTGAGCGGAAAGACGCCACCGATGGCGCCGCCGCGCTCGTCCAGGAGCTTGCCGCCATAGACGAGGATGCGCCGCTTGGGGGCGTCCTTGGCGGAAGCGAGGCCGGGAGCGAGGCCGAGAAGAACGACCAGAGCAATGGCAAGGCGAAGTCGAACGAGCATGGTGCACCGCCCCTTTCGGAGCCGGGATGTTACCGGACCGGCGCGTTCGCGCAACGACACGCGCTCTATTGTCTTGGGACCACCGTCTTGCGACCACGCGACGGCGATGGCAAGAAGCTCCCATGGGGCTCCTCTGGCTAACGGTGTTTCCCGGGCTCGTGTTGCTGGGACCGGGCTGGCTCGTCAGTCGCTGGTGCCTGCCGAATGCCACGCCCCTCGAGCGGGTGGCCACGAGCCTGCTCTTCGGGCTCGGCCTCATCGTCCCGTTGGCCTACGTCGTGCCGTATGTGACGCGCACGCCCATCCAGCCGCTCGGCACGGGCGCCGCCGCGCTCGTCGTCGCGCTCGGCGCGCTCGCCTTGCAGCGATTTCGACCGCGGGCCCACAGCTCCGCCACGCCGCTCGCAGGGCCCCTTGGTTGGCGCACCGTCGGCGGGGTCGCGGCCATCACGCTCCTCTGCGCGTGGTCGGTCATTCCGCGCAGCCACGAGGCCGTCGAGCTCTGGTCGCCCTGCCCGCACCAGGCGAGCATGTACCTCATCGAGGACGGCACGGGCGAGGGCCTGCGCGCCTGGGACGCTGCGTGGGGACGCGACGTCACGCACCTGACCGAGCACCCCAAGGAGCCCGGCTACGGCCTCGAGAAGATCCTCACCGTACAGCGCATCGGCTCCGCGGCGACGTTCGTCCAACACTTCGCGTTCCTCGGCTCCGGGGCGCTGCCTGGCGCGTCGGTCACCTACTTCGGCCTCATCGCGCTGTTCGCCGCGTTGCTGGCTGCTCGGCACGTCGCCTCGCCGGCCCTCGTCGTCCTGCTCGCGGCGCTCACCACGTTCGGCGTACGCCTCGCGGGCGGCTACATGGTCAATGAGAACGTCCTGGCCGCCGGCCTCCTCTCGGGTCTTTTGTGGCTCGGCCTCCGGCATCGCACCCTGGACGGACCGCTCGCGGCGCCGGAGCTGCCGCTGCTCGGGCTGTCGGGCGTCGTGTATGCCCTCGCGTGCGGCGTGCGACCGGAGCTGCTTCTCGTCGCGCCCGTGCTGCTCGCGCTCTTCCGGCCGTGGAGCCCATCGCGCCTCGGGTTCGTGCTCGTCGCGGTCGCGGTCGCCGTCACCCCGTGGCTCCTCACGAATGCGGAGTCCTTCGGTCAGGCGCTCTACCATCCGTCGCTCGACCGCGGGCGCACGGCGATGACGCTGTTCGGGTACCAGCTCAACTACCACCCGCTCAACTGGCCGTTCGCCGATGGCTTCCTCCGACCCGAGGGTCACTCGTATCCCAACGCGCTGCTCTTGCCGCTGCGCCTGCTCCAGGACCTGGGGCTTGCCCTGTGGACCCTCGTCCTTATCGGCCTCGCGCGCGTACGCTGGCCCCACAGGCTGCTGCTCGCGTCGTGGAGCGCGCCGATCGCCGTCATCCTCGTCACGTTGGTCTACACGGACCACGACAAGCTCTCGTACGCCGTCATGTGCCTGGGGCCGGTTCCCTACCTCGCGGGCCTGGGCGTTGCGGCGTTGCGCGCGTCCGACACCCGACGCCTGAGGCTCGCGGCGCTCGGTACGCTCGTCGGCCTGGCGCTCGTCCCGCAGGCGCTGCGCGGGCTCGACCTGTCCGTCGATCCGCGCCAGCAGCTCGACGACGGACGACCATCGTCGCGCGAGCATCAGCTCAGCGAGGACGAGGAGCGCGCGGCGCTGCATGAGGTGCACCTCCTGCCCAACCTCGACATCAACGACGCCTCCCTCGGGCTCGAGATCTCGATGTCGCTCGCGTGGCACGCCTCCCCGCCGCAGCGCCGTGCGCAGGCCATCGCCACTCCGGTGCACGTCTGGTGCGAGTTTCGACCGTGTCGCCGCGCGTTCGTCGTCGAGCCGATGGCGGCGCCCAGCCTTGCCATGTACATCGTCGATCCGAACGATTTCGGCAACGGCCGCGACTATGTCCCATTCTCGCTCGCGGTCGAGACCGCGGCCACCGAGGTCCACGTCGAGCTCGCGCTGGACGACGGGCTCACGCTGCGGCTCGACACGCGCGGCGCGGCGTCGGGGCCACGGCGATACGTCACCATTGGCCTCCTCCAGGACGGCGCGAGCGCCTTGCCGGAGGTCGACGTGACCCTGGACGGCCGCGCCGTCGCGCTTCAGGCGACCCTGGCGCGGCTACCGAGCGGCGAGCGCCGCACGATCGTCGTCGGCAACCATCCGTGGCGCTACCGCGAGGTCGAGCGTCGGCTGGAGCTCGTCGCCGAGCCGTGGCCCGACGTGCC